>NCJP01000322.1 GCA_002278985.1 Erythrobacter sp. 34-65-8 | reverse complement strand
AAGAATGTCGCTCTAGCTAGGCGGGATCAGGCACGAGTGGATGGACTCATCTCCGGCCACCTGGCGCGCGAGCGTCCGGATGGCCAGTTCGGCGTCCTTCAACTCGAAGTCGTGAGTGTGCATCAGCTCAAGTGGCAGCGACCGTGCCTCGATCAGGTCGATGGCCTTGCGGTATCCCGACGAGGTCACGCCGATCGCCCCCCTGATGGTGATTTCCTTGAAGACGATCAGATCTGAGACAAAGTCCGGTATGGGCTTGAAACCCTTCACCCCCGCCAAGACGATCGTACCGCCGGGACGCACATAGCTGAGGGCTTCGTGCACCGGGTCGGTGGCGTAGGACGTCACCTCCACCACCACGTCGGCGCCTCGCCCTCCGGTCAGTTCATGGATGCGCTCAATGGCGTTCTCGTTCTGGACATCGATCGTATGGTGAGCCCCGAAGGTCCGGGCGAGGTCGAGCTTCCGGGCGTCTGCGGCCATGCCCGTCACGATGATTTTCCCCGCACCCGCCTGCCGCGCGGCGATGACGCTGGCCAGACCGCGCTGGCCCGGTCCCAGGATGACGATAGTGTCGCCAACCTGGGTCTGAGGGATCTCCACCGCCCAACGGAACCCCGCCCCCAGCGGGTTGAACATCACCGCGAGCTCGGGCGGCAAGGTCTTATCCATCTTGTGAACGACCGTGTTGGGGGCGAGGCCGCGGCGCTCCTGGCGAAGGCGGTCGCGCTCAACCCTGACGACCCGCGCGCGCGCCTTGCAACTGCGGTTCAATCTTGCGTTATATTTCGTGTCGTTGGCGCTGGTGGGCGCAGCCGTCTGGTTCGCCTTGCGCTTTGCAGATCGGCAGGTGGAGCCTTTGACGGACCTTGTTGCCGCCGCCCGCAAGGTTGGCGCAGGCAATTTCTCGCTGCGTGTATCGGGCAGAACGGGTGCCGACGAAATCGGCCTGCTGAACCGTGCCTTCAACCGTATGACTGCGCAGATCGAGGCGCAGACTTCGGATCTTGTCAGCGCGAACCGCCAACTGGATCAGCGCCGCGTCTTCATGGAAACGCTGCTGGAATCGACTTCGGCCGGGATCATTTCTGTCGATCCGGAGGGCAGGATCAAGCTGATGAACAGCACCGCGCAAGAAGTGCTGCTCGGCGAAACGCAGAATGTTGTGGCCGGGATGCCGCTGGAGGATGTCGCTCCTCAGATATCAGCCATGGACAAGGCGCGCCTCACCAGTGGTGTGATCAATCACAGCAAGGACGGAGATCTGCTCACATTAGCCGTCAAGATCGCCGAAACGGGTGACGGACATGTTATCACTTTCGAGGATATCACTCGCCAGTTGCTGGATCAGAGACAGGCCGCATGGTCTGACGTGGCACGCCGCATTGCCCATGAAATCAAGAACCCGCTCACCCCGATCCAGCTCGCGACAGAGCGCCTGAAGCGGAGATATCGCAAGCAGATCGACGCTGATGGCGAATTGTTTGATGATCTGACCAACACGATTATCCGCCAGGTTGGTGATCTGCGGAAGATGGTGGACGAATTCTC
>NCJP01000088.1 GCA_002278985.1 Erythrobacter sp. 34-65-8 | reverse complement strand
TTCTCGGCCGCCGCGATGCGCTCGTTCGCGAGCGCCGCGTACTCCGCCGACATCTCGCACCCCGCGAAGCGCCGCCCTTCCATGACGCACGCAACGCCCGTCGTGCCCGAGCCCGCGAACGGCTCGAAGACGATCTCGCCCGCGCCGAACACGTCGGGATGGCGCATGCCGAGCGTCAGCGCGCCGAAGCCGACAATCAGCGAAGTGGACAGGATCAGCATCGGTGAAACCCGGCCGAATTTCCATTTGGAAAAGACCAGTGCGATCACTGCGGCAATCATGAAGGCGATCGTGCCCTGGATTACGGCTGCGATCTCCCCCAGCGGACCGGGCTCTTCCGGCGAGGTCAGCTTGTAGACGCCGAGAAAGACCAGCAGCGGGCCGTAGTCGACCAGGATGTTGAGCCAGCCGGAGGGCTTCTTCGCTTCGTCTGCCATCAGGCTACTCCTGCAATCACGCGCGCCACCAGATCCGGGTCGAACGGGCGCAGGTCGTCCATCTTCTCGCCCACGCCGATGGCATGGATCGGCAGCCCGTACTGTTCCGCCGCTGCCACCAGCACCCCGCCCCGGGCGGTGCCGTCGAGCTTGGTCATGATCAGGCCGGTAACGCCGGCGACTTCCTTGAACACGTCGATCTGGCTGAGCGCGTTCTGGCCGTTGGTGGCATCGAGCACCAGCACCACGTCGTGCGGCGCTTCGGGGTTGAGGCGGCCGAGCACTTTGCGGATCTTGGCCAGCTCGTCCATCAGCTCGCGCTTGTTCTGCAAGCGCCCTGCGGTGTCGACGATCAGCACGTCGGTGCCGATGTCGGTTGCGGCCTTGACCGCATCGAACACGATGCTGGCCGGGTCGCCGCCTTCGGCACCACGAATGATGGGTACACCCGCGCGCTCCGCCCAGGTTGCCAGCTGGCCGATGGCGGCGGCCCGGAAGGTGTCGCCTGCCGCCAGCATCACGGCATAGTCGTCTTCCTTGAAGAGGTGCGCGAGCTTGGCGATGGTGGTGGTCTTGCCGCTGCCGTTGACGCCGATCACCAGCACGACCTGCGGGCGGGGAAAGGCGGTGACCTCAAGCGGCTTGGCGACCGGGCGCAGGATGGCTGCGATCTCTTCGGCCACGGCTTCCTTCAGTTCCTGCTGACTGATTTCCAGCCCGAACCGCTTTTCCCGCAGCCGTTCACGGATGCGCCGGGCTGCACTCGGCCCCAGATCGGACATGATCAGTGCATCCTCGACCTCGTCAAGCGTGGCATCGTCGAGCTTGGCGGTGGAGACCACCGCGGTGAGGTTCTCGCTGAGCCGCTCCGAAGTCTTGCGGAAACCGCCGAACAGGCGCTGGGCCCAGCTTTGCTTGTCGTTCATCCGAGAATGCCCTGTTGGACCTGGCCGGGGGTGACCGTGACAATGGTGCCGGCCGCCGTGCCCGTGGGCAGGACGACCCGCGCGTAATGCGGGGTGTAGCCGGTGCCGTCCTTTTCCGCGAGGACCGGATGGGGCTTGCCCACAAGGGTGCCGAGCCACCTGTCACGCTGGTTTGCGACTGCCTGACGAAGCTCGGCGGCGCGGTCGCGAATCAGGGTGTGGTCCAGCTGCGGCATCCGCGCGGCGGGCGTTCTGCCGCGGGGCGAATAGGGAAAGACATGGCCATGGACGATATCCAGCTCGCGGATGATCGACAGGTTTGCGCGATGGTGATCGGCGGTTTCGGTCGGGAATCCGGCGATCAGGTCGGCGCCGACGGCAAGTTCCGGCCGGGCTGCGCGCAGGCGGCGGACCAGATCAAGCGCATCTGCCCGCAAGTGCCGCCGCTTCATCCGCTTGAGGATCAGGTCTGCCCCGTGCTGGAGGGACAGGTGAAGATGCGGCATCAGCCGCTTTTCGCAGGCCAGCAGATCGAACAGCAGAGGGTCTACCTCGATTCCGTCCACCGAGGACAGCCTGAGCCGCGGGAGGGCCGGAAAGGCGCCCAGGATCGCCTCGACCAGATGCCCCAGCTTCGGCGCATTCGGCAGATCCTGGCCCCAGCTGGTGAGATCTACCCCGGTCAGCACCACTTCGGCCACGCCCTGTTCGAGGTCGCGTGCAATCGCCCCCAGCACCTCGGCAATCGGCCGGGAGCGGCTTGCGCCGCGCCCCTGCGGTATCACGCAGAAGGTGCAGGCATGGTCGCAGCCATTCTGGACCCCGACGAAGGCGCGGGTATGCTGCCGTGGGGCTGGGTATGCTGCTGCAGGAACGTTCCAGGCACGGGGATCGAGCTTGTCCGCATTGGCAACCAGCCCATCGACCTCCGGCATGGCGGCCAACGTCTCGCGCTCGGTTTCGGCGGCGCAGCCAGTTACCAGCAACCGAGCGTTCGGCCGGCTGCGGCGGGCACGGCGGATGGCCTGTCGCGTCTGCCGGACGGCTTCGGCAGTCACGGCGCAACTGTTGACCACGACGATGTCCGGCTCGCCCGCCAGCAGCTCGCGCATTTGCGCGCTTTCGGCCAGATTGAGCCGGCAGCCGAGCGAGATGACCTCTGCGCGCGCCGTCATCAGGAGAAATCGCCCCATTCGAACGAACCACGGAAACTTTCGCTGGCGGGGCCGGTCATCAAGACCGGGCCGGCGCCATCCCATTCGATCACCAGTTCTCCGCCGGGCAGGGAGACGGTGACCGGCGAAGCGACCAGTTTGCGCCGGATTGCTGCGACAGCGGTGGCACAGGCCCCGGTGCCGCACGCACGGGTCAGGCCTGCGCCCCGTTCCCATACCCTCAGCGCGATGCGACCATCGTCAACCGAGGCGACATTGACGTTGACCCGCTCGGGAAACAGCGCGTCGCGTTCGATCAGGGGGCCGAGGCGGGCAAGATCCACCCGGGCCGGGTCGGCTACGAAGAAAATGACATGGGGATTGCCGACGTTCACCGCCGCGGGCGCGGAGAGGTCCTCCCAACCGACCGGCATGGACAGCGTGTCCATCGGATAGGCGACCGGAATGGCGTCCCAGTCAAATCGCGGCACACCCATATCCACCCGGGCGCCGCCGCTGACCGGCTGGAGTGCGATGATCCCGCCGCTGGTCTCGACCCTTGCCGGCGCGCCGTGCAGCAGGGCAATAGCCCGGCTGGCATTGCCGCAGGCTTCGACCTCGCCCCCGTCCGCGTTGAATATCCGCATCCTGAAGTCGGCAATGGCGGAAGGCTCCAGCAGGATAAGCTGGTCGCAGCCAATGCCGGTATGGCGATCTGCGAGGCGAGCGGCGATAGTATGGTCGAGCGCCGGCACAGCACTGGCGCGGGCATCCAGCACGACGAAGTCGTTGCCGAGGCCATGCATTTTGACAAACGGGACACGCATTGTGTCAGCGCATCTAGGGAGCAGGGGCAGCGGCGTCCAGTCGGGAGCCGGCAATCAGCCGAGTTTGCGGGCGTCAGGATCGAAAGATCGGCCGACGGCGAGACTGCGAACAGGCTGGACCAGCAATCCCAGATCGGACAGGCGTTTTCGAACCGCTGCGGCGCTTTCGGGCTTTCCGAAGTGATGCCCCTGTGCCTTCAGGTTTTCAAACCGGTTCAGGGCCGCGAGAATGGCCTCATCCTCCACACCCTCTGCGGTGACGGGCATGTCAAGACCGTCGCCGAGGCGGATGATGGCATCGACGATCTTCGCGCCCGATCCGCTTTCGCGTAGCTCGCTGACGAAGCTGCGGTCGATCTTCAGCCGGTCGAACGGCAGGCTGCGCAACTGGGCCAGGCTCGAATAACCGGTGCCAAAGTCATCCAGGCTGATCTTCACCCCCTGGTTGCGTAGACTGGTGATCATTGACCGGACAAGGCCGACATTCTCCAGCAGGGCGTTCTCGGTGATCTCCACGTCGAGCCGCTCGGGCGGAAAATTGTGCTCGATCATGAGCTTGAGGAGCTTCTGGGAGAACCACGGATCGCGCAGCTGAAAGGGCGAGACATTGACCGATAACGTCAGTGATGGGTCCCACTCCATGGCATCGTCAAGCGCCTTGCCGATGACCATGAATGACAGGTCGGCAATCAGGCCCATTTCTTCGGCAACAGGGATGAAGACATCCGGCCCTGTTCCATGCATTTCGGGGCTTTCCCACCGGGCCAGCATCTCGAACCCGGTCAGGCGGCCGCTCTTGATATCCACCTGCTGTTCGTAAAAGGGCACAAACTCGCTGCGCTCGATCCCCCGGCGGATGCCCTGTTCCAGCCGCTGGCGCTGCCGCAGGGCATTTTCGAGCGATGGCTCGAACCAGCAGCAGCGGTTTTTCCCCGATTTCTTCGCATGGTACATCGCGACGTCTGCGAAATGCATCAAGGTAGAGGCGTTTTCATTGCCCTCTTCGCTGATGGCCACGCCCACCGAAACGGTAATCTCGACCGGGTGCTCCTCGAACCGGACCGGAGCCGAGACAGCGTCGACCAGACGCGCAGCAAATCCCGATACTTTGTCAAGCTCGCAAGGGTTCGACGGCACGACGCAGGCGAATTCATCTCCGCCGATCCGCGCGACAATGCCGCCGGGCGGCAGCAAGTCGCGGATGCGCTGTGCCGCGGTCACCAGCATCCGGTCTCCGCTGGCATGGCCGTGGTAGTCATTGACCTGCTTGAAGTTGTCGAGATCGATCATCAGGAAAGCCACCTGGCCCCCGCTTGCGGCCTGCTCGGCAATCAGACGGTCGGTCGCCGGACCTATGCTGCGCCGGTTGAGGCATCCGGTCAGAGCGTCTGTTTCTGCCAGCACCCTGGCCTTGGTTTCGGCCCGGCGGCGTTCTTCGATTTCGGCCAGCAATTCGCGATAGCGACGCCAGCCGAAGATGATCAGGGCAATGTTGAGCAGAACGGCATTGATCAGAAGAGCGCTGGGGCCGTCGCCGACGCCCATCCAGCTGCGCAGGATCTGCGGCATGATGGCGCCGCCCGTGCCGACAAACATGATTATGGCAGACGCAGCGATGCCAAGCGCCACCACGTCGCGGTCCGCGCGGACTTTGCTCACATCCCTGTTCTCAGTTGGGTTTGCCATGTCCCGCTGGCTGACGTCGCAGCCTTGCCCACCTTTCTGTATCAGCGGAAACATCGCACAGTGGCTTGAACAACCGGTTAAGATGCTGCCAAGGGACAATCGTAAAACAACCCGAACCGGAGACCCCTGTGCCGCGATACTGGCTGATGAAGTCCGAGCCCGATGTTTACAGTTGGGATGATCTTGTGGCCGAAGGCGAAGGGACCTGGGACGGGGTGCGCAACCACCGCGCCAAGAACAACCTGGCTGCCATGCAGGTGGGCGAACAGGCCTTTTTCTACCATTCGAACATCGGGCTGGAGATCGTCGGCATTGCCGAAGTGTCCGTTTCCGGGATAGCCGACCCGACTGACCCCGATGGCAAGTGGGCGGCGGTCAAGGTCAAGCCGGTCCGCAAGCTGGGGCGGCCTGTGACCCTGAAGGAGGTCAAGGCGGATCCCGCTCTGTCGGAGATGGAACTGGTCAAGCTGTCGCGTCTGTCAGTCAGCGAGGTGAGGCCGGGGGAGTGGGCGCACATCCTGAAGCTTGCAGACGGTTGATAACCCCGGCGCTGCGCTAGGTGTCCCATCTTGCGACATAGGCTATTGCAGCCGCGCATCATGGTTAGGATCGGGTTAATGACCGGGGATGAGACGATCCCTGGTCCTGACCGACGAAACCGCCCGGCATCCGTTCCTGGCGTCCCTGCCACCGCGTGTTCGCGGGGGCACCATGCCGCGCAAGGCACGGGCAGGCTGGCGCCTTTCGGCAGAGGATCTTCGCGGATTCTTCGCGACTTACATTGCCAGCCTGGTGGTATTCGGCGTATTCATCGCCTGAACAGCCTGTTCAGTATGTCGTTGGCGTCGCCGCGCGCTCTGCGGTCAGCAGGCGCTGCCCCAGCCAGGCTGACACAAGACACATGGCGGCGCTCAGCAGCACCTGCTCGCTGATTGCCACGCCGACTGCGCTCAGGCCCATCGCCAGGAGCGATCCGCCGACCATGGCCCCCGAGTTGACGATATTGTTCGCCGCGATCGTGCGTGAGGCGCGCTCGGGTGCCACCCGGGTCGTCAGGAAGGCATAGAGCGGTACGACGAACATTCCGCCTGACACGGCAATGCCCAGCAGGCATAGCATCAGGACACTGGCCATGGGCCAGGAGATGAAGTCGGCGACGTCCAGCAATTCGGCCGGCTGGTCGGCCTGCCACAGCCTGCAGACGGCATAGAAGGCCACCACAAACAACCCCATGACGAGCACCGAGGCAGGGGCGTAGCGGGCTGATACCGTCCCCTTGAGTAGGGCGTTGACCGCAACCGAGCCGATCGCCACCCCCACCGAAAAGACCACCAGGAACAGGCTCGCCACTTCCTTGCTCGCCATGATCACGTTCTTGGCCAGAGGCGGGAACTGGATGAACAGTACTGCACCGATGGTCCAGAAGAAGCTGATCGACAGGATGGCGTAGAACACTTCCCGGTTGTGCATTGTTTCACGGACCAGTCCGATCGAGGCACGCAGGATATGCCAGTCGAGCTTTTCCGGCGGGGCCAGAGGGGGGGCGGCGGGAATCTGGCGGCTTGAAATGTAACCCACCACGCTGATGCCGATGATTGCCGCCGCGGCCCACTGAACCGGAATCCAGCCCGCCAGAATGGTGCCCGCCAGAATGGCAACGTAGGTGCCCGCTTCGACCAGCCCTGTCCCTGCCAGCACTTCCTCCCGCTTCAGGTGCTGAGGCAGGATGGCGTACTTGATCGGCCCGAGAAATGTCGATTGCACCCCGGTCAGAAAAAGGGCGAGCAGCAGCAGCGGTATCGCTACGGCTTCAACCAATATGCCCTGCCAGGCCAGGTAAAGTCCGACGGCGCCGATCAGCATCAAGATGATCTCGCACGCCTTCACGGTCCTGATTATGGCTGCCTTGTCTCTCATGTCGGCCAACTGGCCGGCAGCATCTTCGCCGCGCACGCCAAAGTAACTGCCAGCGGGG
>NCJP01000087.1 GCA_002278985.1 Erythrobacter sp. 34-65-8 | reverse complement strand
CCGGTCTATGACGGGGCCGATATCCTTTCGCCTGAAACCGAGGCGGCCCTTGACCAGCGGCTGCGGGCCTACAACCAGGAAACCGGGCGGGCGATCATCGTGGCCACTGTGCCCGGGATCGACGGCGCGCCGATCGAACCCTACGCCACCGGGCTGTTCAGCGAATGGGGCATCGGCGGCGCGGCGCGCGACCAGGGCCTGCTTCTGCTGATTGCACGCGACGACCGCAGGCTGCGGATCGAGGTCGGCTACGGCCTCCACCCTTATTTCGGCGGGATCATGTCCGGCCGGGTGATCAACGACGTCATCACGCCGCGCTTCAAGGCGGGCGATTTCGATGGCGGGGTCACTGCCGGGATCGATGCGATTATTGAGCACCTCGCCCGCAGCCCGGCCGACGCCGCGGCCGTGGCGGAGGCGGCCGAGGCTGCGGCGGCGCAGGAATCGGCGGAAGGGGGCTTTCCCATCGGCGCCCTGTTCTGGGTCGCCATTCTGTTCTTCTTCTTTATCCTGCCGATGATCCGCGGCGGCAAGCGGCGGCGCTATCGCAGCGGCGTGGGCGGAGTGGTCGGCGACATCATCCTGTGGGAAGCGGGCAAGGCCATCATCGGCAGCATGTCCGATGGTGACAGCGGCGGCTGGGGCGGCGGCGGCGGCTTCGGTGGTGGTGGCGGCGGCGGATTTGGCGGCTTCGGCGGCGGCATGTCCGGCGGCGGCGGCGCGAGCGGAGGCTGGTAGAGCGATGCGCTATCTTGACGAAGCCGGGCACCGGATCGTGTCCGAAGCGGTTGCCGCAGCGGAAGAACACACCGCCGGCGAAATCGTGACCGTGCTGGCCGAGCGGACCGATGGCTACACCGACATCGTGCTCGCGTGGGCGGCACTGGCCGCCTTCACCGTGATGAGCCTGTTCGCCGCCCTGCCCGATCCCTTCCTTGACCTGTGGGACAACCTGTTCGGCGGCTGGGGCCATGTCTGGAGCGTGGGCGAGCTTGCCAGCATGACCATTGCGCTGGGCATGATCGCCTTTGCCGTGACCTGTGGCCTGCTGTGGGGCGATGCCTTGCGTTTCGCCACCGTGCCCGGCCCGATCAGGACGGCGCGGGTCCATGCCCGCGCGGTCAAGCATTTCAAGGTCGGGGCGGAACGCCGCACCCATGGCCGCACCGGGGTGCTGATCTATCTTTCGCTCAAGGAGCACCGCACAGAAATCGTCGCTGACCAGGCGATCGGCACGCTCGTCCCCGCAGAGGTCTGGGGCGAGGCGATGGCCGACATGCTGGTCCACATCCGCGAGGGGCGCATTGCCGAAGGCATGGCAGCGGGCGTGCGCGATGTCGGCGTGGTTCTGGCGCAGCACTTCCCGCGCAGCGAAAACGACGTGAACGAGTTGCCGGACCGCCTGATCGAGGTCTAGGCACGGCGGATGAACGCACCCGAATCCGACGAACCCGAAGAAATCATGTGGCAGGGGCGGTTCGTGACCGCCAAGCGCCGGGGCAGGTGGGAATACGCCAGCCGTTCGCGCGGCATCCGTGCCGCCGCGATCATCGCCATCGACGATGAAGGCTGCGTGCTTCTCGTAGAACAGTTCCGGGTGCCGCTCGGCCGGATCAGCCTCGAGATCCCGGCCGGCCTGATCGGCGATGACGACGGCAAGGAGGGCGAATGCGCCGAAACCGCCGCCTTGCGCGAGCTTGAGGAAGAGACAGGCTACACCGCCGCAGAAATGGTCAGCCTGGGGGAATTCTATTCCAGCCCCGGCATGGTCAGCGAAGCCTTCACCCTGCTGCGGGCGCGAGGTCTGAGGAAAGTCGGCGAAGGTGGCGGCACCCCGGGCGAGAACATCACCGTCCACCGCGTGCCGCTGGCCGAACTGCCGCAATTTGTTGCGCAGTGGCGCGCGCGGGGCCATGCGGTCGACGTGCGGATCGCCATGCTGATGGCGCCGGGTTTTCTACAATAAGAACGGGAGAATGAGGATGTCAGTTTCGGGGCAAGGACGGTGTGCGGGCAAGCTGGCGCTGGTAACGGGCGCGGCGCAGGGCCTGGGCGCGGCGCATTCGCGGCGGCTGGCGGAAGAAGGGGCGCGGGTGCTGTGCACCGATATCAACGCCAGCGGCGCCGCCAGCACAGCCGAGGCAATCAACCAGATGTTCGGCAGCGGCACGGCCTATGCCATCGGGCACGATGTGACCAGTGCGGCGGACTGGGAGAAGGCGGTAGACGCCGCTCGTGACCACCTTGGCGGGCTCAGCGTGCTGGTCAACAATGCGGGGATCGGCGTCGCAGGCAATATCGAGACCTGCAAGTTCGAGGACTGGAAGCGCTGCTTCGCGGTCAATGTCGATTCGATCTTCCACGGCTGCCAGAAGGCCCTGCCGCTGATGCGCGAACACGCGCCGGGATCGATCATCAACATTTCCAGCATTGCCGGACTGATCGCCAGCGACACGATGCCGGCCTACAATTCATCCAAGGCGGCGGTGTGGATGCTGAGCAAGTCGATCGCGCTGCATTGCGCCAAGAACAACATGCGGATCCGCTGCAATTCGATCCATCCGACCTTTGTCGATACGCCGATCCTCGACGGGACGGCCAAGCACCACAACCTCGACAAGAGCGTGCTGCTCGAAAAGCTGGCGCGGCAGATTCCGCTCAGGTTCGTGGGCGAGCCGGACGACATCGCCAATGCGGTGGTCTATCTGGCCAGCGAGGAGAGCCGCTTCATGACCGGCGCTGAAATCAAGCTCGACGGCGGCATTTCCGCCATGTGATCGGGGGCGTGATCTGGGGCGTGATCTGGAAAAGGGGTGCGAGGGAGCCCCCCTGGGGCTCCCTCAGTCTGCGATCAGGGCGATCGCAAGGTAAACCAGGATCAGCGAACCGAACCCGATCACGGTTCCGGCAACGAAGCCGATCCGGACCAGCATCGGGTCGATCCCGAAGTAGTTGGCGATCCCGCCGCAGACGCCCCAGAGCTTGCCCTGGGCCTTGTCGAGACGGAAGCTTTTCGAAGGTACGCTCACGGCGGGTCGCTCCTGCAGGCCGGTCATGCGATCATCCCGGAACCGATCAGGTTCGGACTGGCGGGCACGATGGCAGCAGCAAAGAAGAAGGCCGAGAAGGCAAGCGAAGAGAGGGCGGCAACAACACGGCCACTCAGATTTTCGAACGCACGCATGGGGTAATTCCTTTCGTTTTGTCTGCCCGGCGGACCATTCCGCCAGACATGCACAGCTTTGCACGGGCCGTGCCAATTCACGAAAACGGCGGAATTCCGCCATTCCTGACCTGAATGCGCGCAATCGCGCTGTTCATTGGTCCGAAAGGTTGGGATTTTTCCCCATCTGTTGGGAACGGCAAAATGGAACTGGCGCAAGAAGGCCTGCCCTCCTATCGCCGCAGCAGCCATGGCGCTCGACCGGATCACCCTTTCCAGCTTTCGCAACCATCGTGAAACCGCGCTCGGCGGTGCCCGGCATTTCAACCTGCTGGTCGGCGAGAACGGCGCGGGCAAGACCAATGTGCTCGAGGCGATCTCGCTGCTGGCGCCCGGCCGCGGCCTGCGCCGCGCGGCACTGGGCGATCTTCCGCAGCTTGACGGAACCGGCGGGTTTTCGGTCGGCGCTTCGCTCGGCCAGGGTGACGGGGCCGAGGCCGTCCGGCTCGGCACCTATACCCGCGCTGACCAGCCCACCCGCCGCCGGGTGCAGGTCAACGGGGCCGAGACCAGCGCCAATGCTCTGGGCGAATGGCTTGCCCTCGGCTGGCTGACCCCGACGATGGACCGGCTCTTTTCGGACAGCGCAGGTGCCCGCCGCCGCTTCCTTGACCGGATGGTGCTGGCGCTGGAGCCGGGCCACGCGCACCACAGCGCCCGTTACGAGGCTGCCCTGCGTGAACGCAACCGCCTGCTGGCCGATGAACGCGAGCCCGATGCTGCCTGGCTGGACGGGGTGGAACGGCATCTTGCCCGTCATGGCGCGCTTATCGCCCAGGCTCGGGTGCGGACCGTCGCCGCGCTGGAATCCGAACTCGCCGCCCTGCCGCGTGAACCCTTCGCGGTGCCGCTGATTACACTCGAACCGGGTGGACCGCCCGATGAGGATGCGCTGAAAGCCGCGCTTGCGGTGAGCCGTCGCCGCGACCGGCAGGCTGCCCGGACACTGACCGGCCCGCACCGTGACGAATTGCTCGTCACTATGGCCGGCAAGGCCATGCCCGCCGCCGATTGCTCCACCGGGGAGCAGAAGGCCATGCTGATCGCGCTGACCCTAGCCCATGCGGCGCTGGCAGCGCGCGGGCGGCCGGGGGTGCTGCTGCTCGATGAAGTCGCCGCACACCTCGATCCGGTGCGCCGCGCGGCCCTGTTCGACCGGCTCCGTCAGGGCGCAGCGCAGGTCTGGATGACCGGCACCGAACTGGCTCCGTTTGCGGACATCCGCGCTGAAGCGGCGGTGTGGAGGGTTGCCGGGGGCAAGGCCGAGCGGGCCTGAAGTCGGCCCTATTCCGTCACCGGCGGAAGCGCCCCGGCCACATCCTTCACCGTCGCGCCAACCAGCGCCTCGATCCCGTCCTCGGTCGGGTGAATCCGGTCCTGCTGGAACAACGCCTGATCCTGATAGATCGATTCCAGCCAGAACGGCACGAAGGCCGTGCCATATTGCCTCGCCAGCTCCGGATAGAGCGCATCGAACGCCTGCTGGTATTCCGGGCCATAATTGGGCGGTGCGCGCATCCCCATCAGCAGCACCGGAATGTTGCGCTTTTTCAGCTCGTCCAGCATGGCGACGAAATTGGCCCGCGTTTCAGCCGGTGATAGGCCGCGCAGCAGGTCGTTGCCGCCCAGTTCCAGGATCACGAGGTCAGGCTTGGGGTCCTGCGCGTCGAGCGTGAACGCCAGCCGCTGGAGCCCGGCGGCGCTGGTATCGCCGGATACGCCGGCGTTGACCACCCGTGCATTGACCCCCTGCGCCCGCAAGGCGGCCTGAAGCCTGGCCGGATAACTGTCTTCCTGCGCCACGTTGTATCCGGCAAACAGGCTGTCACCGAACGCCAGCACATGGCGCTCCGGCCCCATCACCGGCTGCTCCGACGCTGCCGCCTCGGGAGGGGCAGGCTCGCTCTGCGGCGCACCGCCACCACAGGCGGAAAGGAACATCAGGGCGGGAACTATCGACAGACGGCACAACTGCATCGGCGAGCCTCCTTGCTCTTGCCCCCCCAACTATGCCATCGCAGGCAGGTGACAAGCCCTTCCCCCGCGATTTCCGCCCGTAACCTCACCCTCACCCTCGGCAGCGATGCCGCGCCGGTGCAGATCCTGCGTGGTATCGACCTCGACATTGCCGACGGGTCGATCTGCGCCCTGCTCGGCCCATCCGGTTCGGGGAAGAGCTCGCTGATGGCGGTGCTGTCCGGCCTCGAGCGGGCCAGCGGCGGGGCGCTGAATGTTGCCGGGGCCGATTTCTCGACCATGGACGAGGACCAGCTTGCCGCCGCCCGGCGCGGGCGGATCGGGATCGTACTCCAGGCCTTCCACCTCCTGCCGACCATGACCGCGCTGGAAAACGTGGCCATGCCGATGGAGCTGGCCGGTGCAAGCGGCGCGCAGGAGCGGGCGCGGGAGGAACTCGTCGCGGTCGGGCTCGGCCACCGGCTCGGCCATTACCCCACCCAGCTTTCCGGCGGCGAGCAGCAGCGCGTGGCCATTGCCCGCGCCATCGCGCCGGGGCCGCGCCTGATCTTTGCGGACGAGCCGACCGGCAACCTCGACGTCGCCACCGGGCATGAAATCATCGAGCTGCTGTTTGCCCGCCGCGCCGAGACCGGGGCCACCCTGCTGGTCATCACCCACGACCCGGAGCTGGCAGCCCGGTGTGACCGGATCGTGACCATGGCTGACGGCCGTATCGCCAGCGATACCGCTGCATGAGCGAGGGGCGACTGTCGTGGAGCGCCGCCTGGCGCATTGCCCGGCGTGACCTCAACGCACGGTTCAAGGGGCTGCGGCTGCTGCTGGTCTGCCTGTTCCTCGGCACCGGGGCGCTGGCCGCGATCGGCACGCTGACCGGCGCAATCGAGAACGAGCTGGCCAACCGGGGGCAGGAACTGCTCGGCGGCGATCTGGAGGTCGAAGTCTGGCAGCGTGACCTCAACGATGAAGAGAAGGCCGCGCTCGCCGCCTATGGCACCCTGTCGGGTGGCACCCGGATGCAGGCGATGGCCCGCGCGGGCGACGAGGCCGCCCCGGTCGAACTCAAGGCGATTGACGAACGCTGGCCGCTCTACGGCACTGCCACGCTGACGGACGGCCGCGAAGTCGGGGCACCGCCCGCCGGGCAGGCCTGGGTCGGCCAGGGCGCGCTCGACCGGCTGGGCATCTCCGTGGGCGATCGGTTCCGGGTCGGCACCGCCGACCTCATGGTGGGCGGGGTCATCGGCAACGAGCCGGACCGCCTGTCGGAAGGATTCCAGCTCGGCCCGACAGTTATCGTCGCCGAGACGGTGCCCGCGCAGGCAGGGCTGACCGCTCCGGGCGCGCTCTACCAGAGCAAGTATCGCATCGCCTTCCCCGGCCCCCGCGATCCTGCCGAAGTGCAGGAAGCACTTGAGGCGCGCTATCCCGATGCCGGGTTCGATTACCGCACCCGTGACCGCGCCTCTCCCGGGGCGGACCGCTTCGTCGGCCGGATGGGCGAATTCCTCACCCTCGTCGGCCTCGCTGCGCTGGTAATCGCGGGCATCGGTATTGGCGGCGGCGTCTCGTCCTATCTCGAAGCGCGGCGGACCAGCGTGGCGACGCTCAAGGTGCTGGGCGCGAGCAGCGGTGACATTGCCCGTATCTATGCCCTGCAGATTGGCGCGGCGGCGCTGGTCGGCACGCTGGCCGGGCTGATCGCCGGCGTGGCTGTCACACCGCTGCTGGGCATGGCGCTGGGCGATCTCCTGCCGGTCCAGACCGGGTTCGTGTTCGCGCCCAGCGCGCTGCTGCTGGCGGCAGCCTTCGGCC
>NCJP01000321.1 GCA_002278985.1 Erythrobacter sp. 34-65-8 | reverse complement strand
TCGACCGCCGCGGCCGATTGTACGGTATTCATAGGCTGAGGATATCTTGCCATAACCATTGGCGGTCAAAGTCAGGATGAACTCCTCTTTCTCCTCCATCTCTGAAACCTTGTTTGCGTCCAGCGTGTGTTCGGCATCATTGTTCTTCCAGACAGCAGCCCGCAAATAGGCTTCGCGTGTTTCCATATCGTCTTCGAGCCTGTCGAGGACGGCCATGGACACAACCTTTGCGCCTCCCTTCAGGGTCATGCCGCGCACCCCGATGCCGGTCCGGCTCTTGGTTTCGCGGGCGTCTGTTGCAGCAAACCGGATCGCCTTGCCCGCGCGGGTGGCGAGCAGCACGTCGTCCGAGGCATCGAGCAGGGCAACGCCGATCAGGCGATCGTCGCTGTCATCGTCAAAACGCATCGCGTACTTCCCGTTCGACGGGATATTGGCGAAGGCATCCATGCTGTTGCGCCGGACATTGCCCTTCGCCGTGGCGAACACGACCGACAGCGCACCCCAGGTGCTTTCGTCTTCCGGAAGCGGCAGGACAGTGCGGATGGTCTCCCCGGTGTCCAGCGCAGGCAGAAGATTGACGATCGGGCGCCCCCGCGTGGTTGGCCCGCCTTCGGGCAGCTTCCACACTTTCAGGCGATAGACCTTGCCGTGGGTGGAGAAGAACAACACCGGATTGTGGGTGCTGGTGACGAACATCTCGCGCACCGCATCCTCGTCTTTGGTGGCCATTCCGCTGCGCCCCTTGCCGCCGCGATGCTGGGCACGGAAGGTCGAAAGCGGGGTGCGCTTGATGTAGCCGTCATGGGTGACGGTCACGACCATCTCGTCCCGTTCGATCAGGTCTTCATCTTCCAGCCCATCCCACGCCGGGGCGATCTCGCTGACGCGCGGCGTAGCGTAGAGCTCGCGGATTTCCATCAGCTCCTCTCGCATCACCGCGTAGAGTTTGACCCGGTCACCCAGGATGGCGAGATATTCCGCAATTGCGTCGGCCAGCACTTTCAGCTCGTCGCCGATTTCATCGCGTCCCAGCGCGGTCAGCCGATGGAGGCGCAGTTCGAGGATGGCCTTCACCTGCCGCTCGCTCAGGCGATAGGTACCGCCGGATTGTTCGGCATCGGGCTCGATCGCCTCGACCAGGCGGATGTACTGGGCGATGTTGCCGATCGGCCATTCGCGAACCAGCAGCTTGCCCCGCGCCTCGGCCGGGTTGGACGACCCACGGATGATCGCGACGATCTCGTCGAGGTTGGACACCGCGACGACCAGGCCCAGCAAGATATGTGCCCGCTCGCGCGCCTTGTTCAGCTCGAACTTGGTACGGCGGGTGATCACTTCCTCGCGGAAGGTGATGAATGCCTGGATGATGTCGCGCAGGGTCAGCGTTTCGGGGCGACCGCCCCGGATCGCCAGCATATTGGCCGGGAAGCTCGACTGGGCAGGGGTAAAGCGCCAGATCTGGTTGAGCACGACTTCCGCCGTCGCGTCGCGTTTCAGGTCCACCACCACCCGCACGCCTTCGCGGCTGGATTCGTCGCGGATGTCGGATACGCCTTCGATCCGCTTGTCCTTGGCTG
>NCJP01000086.1 GCA_002278985.1 Erythrobacter sp. 34-65-8 | reverse complement strand
CTTGACCGTCGTGCGCATGCCGATCCCATTTCCGAACCCGAGTCCGGAGGGCTGTCTCGATGCGCTGCAAGCAGCACTCACGCCGCGGACCAGACTCGCGATTCTCGACCATGTCACTTCAAGCACGGCGCTCGTCCTGCAGGTTGCCGCCGACGTCGGGCGCATCGGCGTGCACCTCGATGCCGTGCGCGCGCAGATGCTCGGCCGGGCCGATACCCGACAGCATCAGCAGTTGCGGCGAGTTCAGTGCGCCGCCTGAAGCGTTTCGGCCTCGCGGATATATTCGCCGCGAATGTAGATGTAGGCAGCCCGCGCGCGCATCGCTAACCCGGCGACCAGCGCGCCTTCGATCAGCTTGTGCGGATCGTGGCGGATGATCTCGCGGTCCTTGCAGCTGCCCGGCTCGGACTCGTCGGCGTTGATGACCAGGAAGCTGGGCCGGCCGTCCTTGCTTTCCTTGGGCATGAACGACCACTTGAGCCCGGTCGGAAAGCCTGCCCCGCCCCGCCCGCGCAGGCCGGAGGCCTTGACCTCGTCAATGATCTTGTCCTGCCCGAGCGCGATCAGGGCCTTGGTGTTATCCCAGTCCCCACGCGCCTGCGCCTCTTTCAGGTTCCAAGGCTGGAATCCGTAGAGGTTGGTGAAGATGCGGTCTTTGTCCTGAAGGCTCATGCGAAGTAGCCCTGCGAATAGGCGTACACAGCGCCAATGGCGAGCGCGCCGATGGCGGCGAATTTGACCAGTCCGGCGATAGCCTTGTAGGCGATAAACGCCAGCAAAGCCGCAATGGCGAAGGGCGCGTATTCCATCACCATTCCCCCCGGTAATCGTGGTTGGCATCGACCATCGCCTTGAGCGTGCTCAGCGCGCCCGCCGGTTCGCTGGTGTGCCGGCCCGGCTCCTGCGTGCCCGTTTTCGGCTGCTGTCCGGCTGCCAGCGCATCGAGCACTGCGTCGAGCCGCTCAGGAGTCAGGTCTTCGTAGTTGTCGTCGTTGATCTGGACCATCGGCGCGGTGGCGCAATTGCCCATGCATTCGACTTCGGTCAGTGTCCACAGCCCATCGGCGGAGACATGGCCCTTGCTCATCCCGCGCTTCTTGCAGGTGTCGAAGAGCGCGTCCGAGCCGCGCAGCATGCACGGGGTGGTGCCGCACACCTGCACGTGGAATTTGCCCACCGGACGCAGGTTGTACATGAAATAGAACGTCGCGACCTCGAGCACGCGGATCACCGGCATGTCGAGATAGGCCGCGACGTATTCGATCACCGGCAGCGGCAGCCACCCTTGCGTATCGGTCTCTGCGCCGACCTGCCGCTGGGCGAGATCGAGCAGCGGCATGACCGCGCTTTTCTGGCGGCCTTCGGGATACTTGGCGATGTGCCAGTCGGCCTTCGCACGGTTTTCATCCGTCCACGCGAAAGAACCCCAGCGGGCGCGCAGTTCGGGAGTATCGGGTGCGGGGGAACGGTCAGCCATTGTCGTTCTTCTTCTTCAGCGAGGCGGCCACCGCGATGAGCGATGAGCCGATAGCAATATTGGCCGCTCCGATTGCCACATTGCCGATAATGAACATGACGACAGCCGATACGAAGAGAACAATCGAAAACCCGATCAGCAATCCGTGCATTTGCTCCTTATTCACCGGTCACACTCCCCGAACACTACATCGATCGCGCCAAGGATGGCAGTCGCATCGGGCAGCATGTGGCCCTTGGACATGAAGTCCATCGCCTGGAGGTGGCTGAACGCGGTCGGGCGGATTTTGCAGCGGTACGGTTTGTTCGACCCGTCCGACACCAGATAGACCCCGAATTCGCCTTTGGGGCTTTCGGTCGCCACGTAGACTTCACCCGCAGGCACGTGGAAGCCTTCGGTGTAGAGCTTGAAGTGGTGGATCAGCGCTTCCATGCTCTGCTTCATCTCGCCGCGCTTTGGGGGCGAGACTTTTCCATCGGTGCTCGCAATCGGCCCGCTCGGCATGTCGCGCAAACACTGCTTGATGATCTTCGCGCTTTCGTAGACTTCCTTCACCCGCACCATGAAGCGGTCGTAACAGTCCGAATTGGTGCCGACGGGAATGTCGAACTCCATGCGGTCGTAAACGTCGTAGGGCTGGCTCTTGCGCAGGTCCCACGGGATGCCGGCCGCGCGGATCATCGGGCCGGAGAAACCCCAGGCAAGCGCGTCTTCCTTGCTCACCACCGCGATATCGACATTGCGCTGCTTGAAGATGCGGTTGTCGACCACCAGGCTCATCGCGTCGCCGAACAGTTCGGGCAGGCGCGTATCGACCCAGTGGCCGATGTCGACCAGAACCTTCTCGGGAATGTCCGTGTGCACGCCGCCGGGGCGGAACCATGCCGCGTGCATCCGTGCACCGGACACACGCTCGTAGAAGTTCATGCAGTCTTCGCGCAGCTCGAACATCCACAGGTTGGGCGTCATCGCGCCCACGTCCATCACGTGCGCGCCAAGGTTCAGCATGTGGTTCTTGATGCGCGTGAGTTCCGCCATCAGCACCCGCAGGTATTGCGCCCGCAGCGGCACCTCGATGTTGAGCAGCTTCTCCACCGCCAGAACGTAGGAATGCTCCATGCACAACGGGCTGCAGTAATCGAGCCGGTCGAAATAGGGCAGCGCCTGCAGGTAGGTCTTGTGCTCGATCAGCTTCTCGGTGCCGCGGTGTAGCAGGCCGACATGGCAGTCGATCCGTTCAATGATCTCGCCATCCAGCTCCATCACCATGCGCAGCACACCGTGCGCGGCCGGGTGCTGCGGGCCGAAGTTGATCGTGTAGTTGGTGATCACCTCATCGCCGGTGGTGGGCGACTGTTCGAGCTGGAGGCTCATGACGCCTCTCCCTTGGGCTTGCGGGTGCGCGGCTTGGCAGCGGGTTTGGTGGCTGCCTTGGTGTCCTTCGTGGTGCCCTTGCGCGGGGCACGCTTGGGCCGGCTTTCGGTCGGCTCGGGCGCGTGCGGCTCTTCTGTGGAATCCTTTTCCGCAGGCGCGCCGGAAGAAACCTTTTCTGCCGCCTTGGCGTCAGTCTTGGCGCCGGCGCCGGTGTCGGACGGCTTCTCGGTGGTCTTGGGTTCGGCGACCGGCGGCATGGTGGCCTTCTCGTCACCCGGCAGGACGTAATCCGCGCCCTCCCATGGGCTCATGAAATCGAACTGCCGCAGGTCCTGCGCCAGCTGCACCGGTTCGTAGACGACCCGCTTTTCCTCCTCGGAATAGCGCAGTTCGGTATAACCGGTGAGCGGGAAATCCTTGCGGAACGGGTGCCCCTCGAAGCCGTAATCCGTCAGGATGCGGCGCAGATCGGTGTTGCCGGCAAACAGGACGCCATAGAGATCGAACACCTCGCGTTCCAGCCACCCCGCATTCGGCCAGATGGTCGTGACGGTGGGAACCGGCGTATGCTCGGCCGCCGTAACCTTGAGCGTGACCCGGTGATTTCGCGTTACACTGAGCAGCATGTAGACGACTTCAAACCGCTCGGGCCGGGATGGATAGTCGACCCCGGCAATCTCCATCAGCTGCTGGTATTCGTGCTCGTCACGCAACAGGCGCAGCGCATCGTCGATCCGATCACGCACAACAGTGATGACGATCTCGCCGAAGTTCTCGTTCGACGACAATACCATCTCGCCGAGCGCGCTGGTCAGCGCCTCGCGTACGCCTTCGTTGGAGGCGAACCTTGGTGCGGAATGCAGCACGTTCATCGTTCAATCGTTCCCGAGCGGCGAATCTTCCGCTGCAGCTGCATAACGCCATAGAGCAGCGCCTCGGCAGTGGGCGGACAACCGGGGATATAGATGTCCACCGGGACGATCCGGTCACACCCGCGCACCACCGAATAGCTGTAGTGATAATAGCCGCCGCCATTGGCGCAGCTGCCCATCGAGATGACGTACTTAGGGTCCGACATCTGATCGTAGACCTTGCGCAGCGCCGGGGCCATCTTGTTGCACAGCGTTCCGGCGACGATCATCACGTCACTCTGGCGCGGCGATGCGCGCGGGGCGACGCCGAACCGCTCCATGTCATAGCGCGGCATGTTGACGTGGATCATCTCCACCGCGCAGCAGGCAAGGCCGAAGGTCATCCACCACAGCGAGCCGGTTCGCGCCCACTGGAACAGGTCCTCGGTGCTGGTGACGAGGAAGCCCTTGTCGTTCACCTCGGTCTGGAGCGCACGGAAATAGTCCGCATCGGGCTGGCGGATCTCGCCGCCCTGCGCCGCTGCGGGAAGCATCTGGTTCACTCCCATTCGAGCGCCCCTTTCTTCCATTCATAAGCGAAGCCGATCGTCAGGATCAGCAGGAACACCATCATGCCGATCCACCCGGTCCAGCCCGTTTCGCCCAGGCTGACCGCCCAGGGGAACAGGAACGCGACTTCGAGGTCGAATATGATGAACAGGATGGCGACGAGGTAGAACTTGACGTCAAACTGGCTGCGCGGCTCCTCGAACGCCGGGAAGCCGCACTCGTACTCGCTGAGCTTGTCAGCAGTCGGGTTATGCGTGCCGGTCAGGCGCGAGACGCCCATCGGCAGGAACACGAACAGGGCCGAAATTCCCGCTGCGATGAACAGGAATATGAGGATCGGCAGATACTGGCTTAGATCGACCACGAACGATTCCCTTGGGGGGCGGAGTTGGGCAAGCCCCTAGGCCTCTCGGCCTGATGGTGCAAGGCCGGGAACGCCGCATTTCCCGCATGATCCGGTGCATTTTCCGTCAGGACCGGCCCGCGAGCCGGCAGGCTTTCGACTGCCTATTTCATCATCGTCGCAATCGCCTTGTCGGTCGCCTTGCCGTAGGGCGGCTTGAACCCGCCCAGTTTGGCGATGTCGATCTTGGGCTGATGGTAGACCGCCCGGGCATGGCTGAACTCGCGGAAGCCCTCGATCGCATGGTAGGAGCCCATGCCCGAAGGCCCGACGCCGCCGAACGGCAGGTCTTCCATCGAGACATGGAAAATCACGTCGTTGGTGGTGACCCCGCCGGAAATCGTGCGGGTCAGCACCCGCTCCTGCTCGCCCTTGTCCTCGCCGAAGTAGTAAAGGCCGAGCGGGCGGTCGTGCTCGTTGATATAGCCGATCGCCTCATCGACCTGCTTGTAGGTCTTGACCGGCAGGACCGGGCCGAAGATCTCCTCCTGCATCGCCTGCATGTCATCGCTGACGTTGCGCAGGATCGTCAGGGGCATCTTGCGCACGTTGGCGTTGCCGAAGTCCTCGTTTGCGGGATTGACCTCGATCACCTCGGCCCCCTTGTCGCGGGCGTCGGCAACCATCGACTGGAGACGGTCGAAGTGGCGGTCACTGACGACCGAGGCATAATCATCATTGTTGAGCAGGGTAGGATACATGTTGCGCACCCCCAGCTCGACCGCGGCAATGGCACCGTCCTCCATCTCCTCCGGCACCATCAGGTAGTCGGGGGCGAGACAGATCTGGCCCGCGTTCATCATCTTGCCCAGCGCAATCCGCTCGCCGGCCCGGGTAAGATCGGCGCTGCGGCCCAGGATCACCGGGCTCTTGCCGCCCAGCTCCAGCGTGACCGGGCACAGGTTCTTCGCCGCAGCTTCCATCACCCGGCGCCCGGTGGCCGTCGAGCCGGTGAACACCAGATGATCGAACGGCAGGCTGGAAAAGGCCGCCGCGACTTCGGGCCCGCCGGTGAACAGCGCGACCTCTTCCTCGGCAAAGTACTTGGCCACGACCTCGCCCATGATTGCGCTGGTCCGCTCGGTGAACTCGCTCGGCTTGATCATGGCGCGGTTGCCGGCGGCAAGCACCTGCATCAGCGGCCCGAAGGCGAGCTGGACCGGGAAGTTCCACGGGCTGAGGATGCCGATCACACCCTTGGGTTCATACCGTACTTCGGCCTTGGCGCCGAGCAGGCCGAGCGGGAACTGGACCTTGCGCTTTTCTGCCCTTGCCCAGCTGTCGATGTGCTTGAGCGCGTGCTTGCCCGCGCCGACCGCAGCGGCGATATCGGTGAGCATCGACTGGTGCACGGACCGGTTGCCGAAATCGGCCGCCATGGCCCGGGCCAGTTCGTCGCCCCGGTCAGTCACCATCGCCATGGCGCGCTTGATCCGGTCCTTGCGGACCGATACCGGTTCCGGACGGGAGGCAGTGAAGGCATCACGCTGCTTCTTCAGCGTCGCTTCGAGTTCGGGTTTGCGGTCGTCGGCCATGGCAGTTCTCCCGTGAGTTTCGATTTGCGACCGTTTTCCACTATAGCAGCGGCGATGACAAGCGCGCTTTAGCTGGGGTATGGGAAGGCTGTGCCCTGTGGCGCATTGCCATTGCCGCAGTGCAGCATTAGAGGCTGTTCACACCCTGTTACCCCACGGAAGGTTCCCCATGGCCCAGTTTTCCGCTGCCGATCCGGTTGTCATCCTGTCCTACGCCCGCACCCCGATGGGCGGCATGCAGGGCGCGCTGTCAGATGTCAGCGCGACCGATCTGGGTGCGACTGCGGTCAAGGCAGCCGTCGAGCGTTCGGGCGTGGCGCCTGACGCCTTTGACCGGGTCTACATGGGCTGCGTGCTGCCGGCGGGACTGGGTCAGGCCCCTGCCCGCCAGGCCACGATCAAGGCGGGGCTGCCCCGCTCGGTCCAGGCGACCACGGTCAACAAGGTCTGCGGCTCCGGCATGCAGACCGTGATCATGGGCGCCGAGGCCCTCGCCAGCGGCACTGTCGACTATGTCGTCGCGGGCGGGATGGAGAGCATGACCAATGCCCCCTACCTGCTCAAGAAGCACCGTTCGGGCGCGCGGATCGGGCATGATACTGCCTATGACCATATGTTCCTCGACGGGCTGGAAGACGCCTACGAGGCAGGCCGCGCCATGGGCACCTTCGCGCAGGACACCGCCAACGCATACCAGCTGACCCGCGAGGACATGGACGGTTATTCGATCGAGTCGCTGCGCCGGGCCAATGCCGCGATTGCTTCAGGCGCCTTTGCTGAGGAGGTTGTGCCGGTGACCGTGGTGAGCCGTGCGGGTGAAGTTGTCGTCGATACCGATGAACAGCCCGGCAAGGGCAAGCCGGACAAGATCCCGAC
>NCJP01000085.1 GCA_002278985.1 Erythrobacter sp. 34-65-8 | reverse complement strand
CATGACACGCCAGGGACATCAGATAAGTCTGCCAAGGGAACAGCTGGTCCACTTGCTGGCTCTTGGCGCCCTGCTGGTCATGGGGGGTCTCGTAATCGCCGGCCCGGGAGGTCTGCTGTCGTGGCGGGAAAACCTCGAACTGCTTGAGCGGCGCGAGGCTCATATCGCGGCGCTCAGCGAGCAGCGGGACGTCCTGCGCAACCGCATTGACCTGCTCCATCCCGACCATGCCGATCCCGACCTGACGGGCGAACTGCTGCGCCAGAACCTGAACGTGGTTCACCCGGACGAGGTGGTTCTCCCGCTGGAACCGGCACCACAACCCTGAGGGGCTGCGGCAAGCGAGGCGACCTGCTGTAATCGTATGCATCTGGCCGCAAACGTTGCGTGCCGTAACGGCTTGTGCCTATAGCTGGCGCAGCAAAAACTGCCCGCCTCCTCCCCAGGGCCGGGCCAAGCAAGGATCGTTGCATCTTGGCCAAGACCGCCAGCACCCGCAAGGCTCCGGCTGACAAGAAAGCCGCTGCCGCCGATGGTTCCTTCGTTCTGCATTCACTGCAGGATGCCCATGAAAAAGCGCCAAAATATCCGGCGACCGCCGAAGAAATGCTGCATTTCTACGAGCAGATGCTGCTGATCCGCCGGTTTGAGGAGAAGGCCGGGCAACTTTACGGCCTCGGCCTTATCGGTGGTTTCTGCCACCTCTATATCGGCCAGGAAGCGGTGGCGATCGGCCTGCAATCGGCGCTTGATAACGAGCGTGACAGCGTGATCACCGGCTATCGCGACCATGGCCATATGCTGGCCTACGGAATCGATCCCAAGGTGATCATGGCCGAGCTGACCGGGCGCCAGGCCGGGATCTCCAAGGGGAAGGGCGGCTCGATGCACATGTTCAGCACCGAGCACAAATTCTATGGCGGCCACGGCATCGTCGGCGCGCAGGTGTCGCTGGGCGGCGGGCTCGCTCTGGCACACCAGTATCGCGGCGATGGCGGACTTTGCCTGGCCTACTTCGGTGATGGCGCAGCCAACCAGGGGCAGGTCTACGAAACCTTCAACATGGCCGCCCTGTGGGGGCTGCCGATCGTGTTCGTGATCGAGAACAACGGCTATGCCATGGGTACTGCCGTGGGCCGTTCCAGCGCGGAAACCGAATTCTATCGCCGGGGCACCGCCTTCCGCATTCCGGGCATGAAAGTTGACGGGATGGACGTGCTCCAGGTCCGCCAGGCCGCCGAAATCGCCTTTGCCCACGTTCGCAGCGGCAAGGGCCCGGTCCTGCTCGAATGCGTCACCTACCGCTATCGCGGACATTCGATGTCTGATCCGGCCAAGTACCGCAGCCGCGAGGAAGTGCAGGACGTACGGGACAACCGCGACCCGATCGAAGGCCTGAAGAAGACCCTGCTGGAGCAGGGCAAGACCGAGGACGAATTGAAGGCGATCGACAAGGACATTCGCAAGGTCGTGGCTGAATCGGCTGATTTCGCAGAAAATTCACCAGAGCCTGTGCCCGGTGAACTCTACACCGATGTTCTGGTGGGGGAGTATTGAGCGATGGCAATCGAACTCAAGATGCCCGCACTTTCTCCGACCATGGAAGAAGGCACCCTGGCCCGCTGGCTCAAGCAGGAGGGGGACGAGATCCGGTCAGGCGATGTGATCGCCGAGATCGAGACCGACAAGGCGACGATGGAATTCGAAGCTGTCGATGAAGGGACGCTGGGCAAGATCCTGGTGGCCGAGGGAACCGAGGGCGTGAAAGTGGGAACCGTGATTGCGGTGATGGCGGGCGAGGGGGAAGACGCCGCTTCTCCGCCAGCACCTGCACCCCGAGCCACTGCCGAACCGGCGCCTGAACCCGAAAAGCAGGCCGCACCCGAAAAGCAGGCCGCACCGGAAAAACCGAAGGCCCAGCCCAAGTCCGATCCGGAAGTGCCGCACGGCACCAACATGAAGACCATCACCCTGCGTGAGGCCCTGCGCGACGCCATGGCCGAGGAAATGCGCCGTGACGACCGCGTGTTCGTGATGGGCGAGGAAGTGGCCCAGTATCAGGGTGCCTACAAGGTCACCCAGGGCCTGCTGGACGAATTCGGGCCGAAGCGGGTGATCGATACCCCGATCACCGAATATGGCTTTGCCGGGATAGGCACCGGCGCGGCGATGGGCGGCCTGCGCCCGGTGGTCGAGTTCATGACTTTCAACTTCGCAATGCAGGCGATTGATCATATTATCAATTCTGCCGCGAAGACCAACTATATGTCAGGCGGCCAGATGCGCTGCCCGGTGGTTTTCCGCGGACCCAACGGAGCTGCGAGCCGGGTTGGCGCACAGCACAGCCAGAACTACGGGCCCTGGTATGCCAGCGTTCCGGGTCTGATCGTGATCGCGCCCTATGATGCGAGCGATGCCAAGGGCTTGCTCAAAGCCGCGATCCGCAGCGACGATCCGGTGGTGTTCCTCGAAAACGAGCTGCTTTACGGACGCACGTTCGAATTGCCCGAGCTTGACGATCACGTGCTGCCGATCGGCAAGGCGCGGGTCATGCGCGAAGGCAGCGACGTGACCATCGTCAGCTATTCGATCGGCGTCGGGCTGGCGCTGGATGCTGCCGAAACGTTAGCGGCCGAGGGCATCGAGGCCGAAGTGATTGACCTGCGCACCCTGCGCCCGCTCGATACGGAAACGATCCTCGCCAGCCTTGCCAAGACCAACCGGCTGGTAGTGGCCGAAGAAGGCTGGCCGGTTTGCTCGATCGCATCCGAAGTGATGGCCGTGTGCATGGAGCAGGGCTTCGATGATCTCGATGCGCCGGTCCTGCGGGTCTGCAACGAAGACGTCCCGCTGCCCTATGCGGCCAATCTCGAAAAACTGGCGCTGATCGATGCAGGCCGGATTGTGGAGGCGGTCAGGAAGGTCAGCTATCGCGACTAGGCGCCGCTAGAAATTCCAGTTCCAGCCACCGCTGGCGCGGCGGGCCGGCATATCGTCGCGGAACTGGTCGAACTTGTCACAGGTGGCCGGTTCGGCCGGGCTGGACGGATCCTCCTGGTAGATCTGGGTCAGATCGCGGCTGTCGCGGACAGTGAAGGAGGCGTAGGTGCGGATCATCCGGTCACCCACCCAGGCGTCGGTGATCAGAGGCTGATATTCGTAGATGACCTCGACGAACATCACCGCATCGCCCGGCATCGCCAGGACTTCCTCCCCCTCAGGCCCCATTCCCACGAAGGAAGGGTCACCCTTGCCGTCGCCTTCTTCCCCGTAGGAAGACTCGGCGGGAAGAATGCCCTTGCAGCGCTGCCAGTGGATCCACTGCTGCGAACCGCTCGGATCGTCCGGATCGGTCTCCAGGCTGCTGATGATGACCCGGCCGAAACGGTAGAGGTTGATTTGCCCACCCGCCTGGAGGTCGGCCCCCATCAACAGGTCGATCATGTCGGTCTCAGTAATCGGCCGGTTGATGAGGGCCGTGTCATCCCCGATGCGCGAAGCGTTGTCCGCAATCATCAGCGCTGCCTGGCTGACCTTCATATGGGTGACGGCAAGGTTGGCCGCTTCCAGGCCGCCCAGAGCAGCGGTCAGCACCAGTGGAGCGGCGAGCGCCATCTCGGTAATGGCGACGGCGCGCTGGTCGCGAAGGAGCCTGCGGAACCACTTCATCACACGCCCCCGCCGTTGCAGTTGCGGACCTTTTTCTGCTTGTCCTGCTGCCGGAAGGGCTGGTTGCGCAGCATTGTCCGGCCCACCACCGTGTTCTGTTCCGACCATCCGGCAAGCGATGGCATCGGGAACAGGCGATCATAGACCACGTCAACCTGGAATACGACCACGTCGCGGGCATTGCCCTGGCCATCCTTGCCGCGGGCGCGATCGCGGGTGCCATTCCCGTTCACGTCTTCGAACGGTTCGCCATCGTTGCATTCGCCGTCGCCGTTGAGATCGGTGAACGGCTCCATCCGGTCGATCGTGGCGTACTTGGTATGGAAGGCCCGCTTGAAGGTGATTTGCGCATCGGGTGCAACGCGCCCCACCTGCCTGCGAACCGCCCCTTCAATCCGGCCCAGCGTCGCCCGCTCGACCGTCGAATCCCGTCCGGCTTCCTGGATTGCACCGTTGACGATGGCCTGGACATACATCGTATGGCCAAGCTCGAACACGCCCATCATCAGCAGCATGGCCGCAGGCGCAACCAGAGCGAACTCGACGAGTGCAGCACCGCGCTGGTCGCGCTTCAGGAGCCTGAGTTGCCTCATTGCGAAATCCTGAGGTCACCGAGTGAGGCAGCGATCGTCTCGAACGCCTGCGACAGCTGCGCGGCATCGCTGGCCTCGAAATAGCGGCCCTCGCCCGCGCATTCGGTCATCACCGGATTGAGCTCGGTTCCGAAGGCAATCACCCACACGGTAATGTTGCGCTTCTTCACTTCCTTGCAGGCGGTCAGGAAACGCTGCTCTACCGTCTCAGCCAGCGTCAGCGGCGAAGACTGGCTCCACCGCCGCTGGTCGAGCGCATCAACGCCGTAGGTGCCATAGGCCAGATCATAGGGCTCGGTCTGGCCGTCGGTCAGGAAGATCATGTTGCGGTTGGTTGGCTTGCTGGACGAAACATCGCCGTTTTCGCTCGCAAACAGGCCCGAGGGAGACAGCAGCCGGCCGCCCCAGATCATCCCGATGTCGTGATAGGTCGCCCCGGCCGGTGACAGGGTGCCGAGGTAGGTGTTGAGCGCGCCTGCGTCCATTTCGGCCAGCTTGCGCGCCGGGGCGGGGCAGCCGGAAAACCACCAGCGGCCAGTGTCGGCGAAATTCTCCGTCGTGGTCACCTCTTCCGGCGTGATCGAACCCCAGCCATTGCCGCGCATCGAGCGGACATAAATCATGTCGGTATATCGCGGGCGCCACTGCGTATCCGGGTCGTTGCGGTTTGGAACCAGGTCGATGTCGAGATCGAGCGCGCGGGTCAGGTCGACGTTGTCGTAATCGTCGATCTCGTAGGTGCTGCGTTCCTCGATACAGCCGGAGGTCTGGGTCCGCCATCTCGTGACGTCGATCTCGATCGGCCGGTAGATCCACTCGGTCACTGCGCCGCTGTAGGCAGGGTGATAAATGTGATCGTAGGTATGGATCAGGGTGTCATAGGAAACGCGCGTCAGATAGCAGGTCGAACCGTCTTGCCGGTTGTAATAGTAGCTGCCCGTTTCAGTCAGGCGGTTGCTGTTGATCCGCTTGGTCCCAGCGGGAGGACCGACATAAGGCTCGCTCCGGCTGGAGATCAGCTCGTAGTTGGCCCTGTAATCGCCAGCGGGAACCGCGCCGTTACAGCTGTAATAACCTGACGACCCACTGCTTCCGCCCTGATCGACAATGCCCGATCCGGCAGGGGGCGTTCCGGGGTTCCAGGTTGCAGCATACGTGCTGACCGTGGTCTGGCCGCCGCCTGTTCCGGAGACACGCACCCAGTTTTCGGTGTAGTTGTGCTCGTAGACGCTGGTGCTTGAACCCCCGGCTTCGCGCGACTGGTAGGTCCAGTCACGCACCACCCAGTTGTTGTTCAGCAGATGACCGACGTTGATGTTGGTGGCGTAAGGCACAAAACCATAGCGGATGCGGATACCCGGCGGCTTGTTCCCTTCGATCTCCGCGTGGAAATCGCGGATCACCTGCTTCATCGATTCGATGCGGGTCTGGCTGTCGCCGGCGTTGGTGTGCCGCATCGACCCGGTGGTATCGAGCACCATCATCAGGTCAAGATTCTGGAAGCTGAGCACGGCCTCGCATTCCACGTCGACCTGGACTTCCTCGAACCCGAAGATCGACATGACGGCGGTCGGCACGGTCACGGCAGCTTCGCCGGAAATCGAGTAGTCTTCTTCCAGATACATCTGGAACGAGCGGTCCTCGGTGCCGTAGCTGCCGTCACGGAAGTTGAGATTGAAGAAGCGGTCGCCGATCTGGGCCACATCGTCGGGCACGACGCCGGTGACGACGGCTTGCGAGCCGAGCCGCTTGCGCGCCGCGAGCACCCCGGCGTCACAGGCCTGCTGCAGCCGGGATTCGGCCAGGTAAGCACGGCTCATGTCCACGCCGCCGCCAATCATCCCCATCAGCGGAAGCAGGGCCGCAGCCATCAGCATCAGGGTGTTGCCGGAGGTGTCCTGCGCCAAGCGGCGCAGAAACGGTGGCGGTCCGGCCGGACAGCTGCGTTCGCCTGATGCGGCTATGGTTGCGGGGCGTTGAATATCCACGCAAAATGCCTAGCACCGGTGCAAGCAATGTTTCGCAAACGGATATGGTAAACTGCGGGTTAAACCGGCCGCGTGATCTGCACCAGGCAGGCTTGCTTACGGCGCGGTTGGGGCGACCACGAAGACCGGCCGCTCGTAGGTTAACGTAGCTGCGCCCAGGTCTGCAAAGGGCAGGAAGCTTTCCAGCGTATAGTCCACGTCGATGCTGAATTCGTTGGCCCCGGCCACCCGGCTGGTCACCACAGGCTGGATGTCGATCTCCAGCCTGTCGGAATCGAGCATGTAGGGGGCAGCCGTGGCGATGCTGACCATGACCGCATGGATTTCCAGCGGCGCAAGGTCGTTGCCCTTCTGGTATTCGACCGCCACGAAGCGCGCCGTGTCGGACACCACCGATCGCACCGCATTGTAGTTCTGCACATAGATCGCGACCTGGAACACGCCGAACATCAACATGAACATGACTGGCGCCAACAGGGCGAACTCGATGATGACCGAGCCGCCGCGCGCGCGCAGCAGGTGGCGAAGGGATCTGATGCGTCTCACGAAACCTGCACCGTCCGCTCGACATTGAGGGCGATGGGTGCGCCCACGCCGAAATCCGTCCAGACCGGATCATAGGTGTCTGTCACCACGATCCGGACATAGGAACTGACGATATCATCCTCGTCACATTGGCTTGGTGCCGACCGCATGGTGGTTTCCGCGTTGCAACGGAACTGGCGGGTGAGGGTGATCTGGTCCTCGTCCAGCGACAGCGAGGTTTCGAGGATGTCGGAAATCGTCGCCCGCTTCGCCTTCTGCAGCAGCAGTCTGCAGTTCATGCTGGCGCGACACAAGGCTGCCGACCTCGAAGCTGCCCAGCGCGAGTACCGCGAGAACGGGCGCAACGAGCGCCGTCTCGATCGCGATCGAGCCGCGCCGGTCGCGCAGGAAGGCTGGCAAGAGACGCGTCATGGCGATCATCTGACCAGCTTGACCCCGGCCAGGGCGCTGCCGACCGACGTTGCTTCATTGGTCGGGCACAGCGTCTCCAGCATGGCATTACCCAGGATTTCAATGGTGTAGGCCGAAAGCTGCAGGCACTGCGCGCTCACATCCGCGGTGCCGAGCACGCGCAGGTTGCTCGAGGGCAGGTAAATCAGCCCCTCGATCAGCGAATCGGAGTTGCCGTTGAAGGTATGCCCCGGGTTCGGCACGCTGTTGTCACGATGTTCGAACACCAGAATATCCGACAGCTGGTCGGCCTGGTCCGCATAAGGCGTGCCGAGAAAATCGGAGGCCGACATCGGGGTCAGGCGGATGGAGTTGTTGTTGCCGTTGCCGCCGAACTTCATGGTTGCGCCATTCTTGAGCACGAACATGATCCCGGAGCCGGTCACATTGTAGTTCGCCGCGAGGTCGAGCGTGCCACCGTCGATGACGTAAATGCCGCTGGCGAGCACCGTGGTGCAGCTGACCACCAGGCCCGCATAGGTGCCGGGGAGCAGTGATGCCTGGGCATTCTTGCCCTTACCGGTGCATTTGTAGGTGCGGTTCGTATCATTCGTCGGCGGTTCAAGCTCGGCGTAGATGTCTTCCAGGCCGCGTACGCCCTCAGCCGTAACGTCCTCGTTTTCGTCCGGCACGTCGACCGTGCCGCAAGCGGCAATCGAATCCGTCGACACATTGGCGGAACCATCAATCACAATCGCGTTTTCGTCACAGGACAGGGCAGCAAGACCACACTGCGCGCGAACCGTGGCGTTCCCGCCGATGGAGGTGCCGGTTCCTTCGTCGGTCAGCGAGATGAGACAGG
>NCJP01000084.1 GCA_002278985.1 Erythrobacter sp. 34-65-8 | reverse complement strand
CCGGCCCGGCCGACCCGGCGGCCAAGGCCGATCCGATCTTCGTCCACCCCGACGTGCGCCGGATGCTGATGGACGCCAAGGTGTTCACCGAAGCCATGCGGGCGCTGTGCCTGTGGGGCGCGCTGCTGGTCGATCTCAGCCACAAGGCTCCGACCGAGCAGGAACGGGCCGATGCCGATGCGCTGATCGGGCTGCTGACGCCGGTGATCAAGGGCTACGGCACTGACAAGGGTTATGACGTCGCCACCAACATGCAGCAGGTGTTCGGCGGGCATGGCTATGTCGAGGAATGGGGCATGAGCCAGTTCGTGCGCGATGCCCGCATCGCGATGATCTATGAAGGCACCAATGGCGTGCAGGCGATGGACCTGTGCGGCCGCAAGCTGGGCCAGAACGGCGGCGCGGCGGTGCAGGCGTTTTTCAGGATGGTGGGCGAAGAGATCGCCGCCGCCAAGGGTGATGCCGTGCTCGGCCCGCTGGCAGAAAAGCTGGAAAAGGCGCTCGGCGAGCAGCAGGCGGCGACCATGTGGTTCATGCAGAACGCCATGGCCAATCCCAACCACCTTGGCGCAGGCGCGCACCATTACATGCACATCATGGGCATCGTGGCCCTCGGCCTGATGTGGCTGCGGATGGCCAAAGTGGCGCAGGCCAGGCTGGCCGAAGGCGGCGAGGACAAGGCGTTCTACGAAGCCAAGATTGCGACGGCGCAGTATTACATGGACCGCTTCATCCCCGACGCCGGCGCTCTGCGCCGCAAGTTGGAAGCGGGCGCGGACAGCATGATGGCGCTGGGCGAGGAGGCGTTCCAGACAGCGGCCTAACCGCCAAGTACCTCCTCAAACAGGGAAAGCGCCGATTGCCAACTCTGGCGGTCGGCGCTTGCGTTGTAGGCCACCGCCGCGTTGTCCGGCGGCGGGTTCGGGTTGGTGAAACCGTGAACGACCCCACTGTAGCTGTGAAAGTGCCAATCGGCCCCTGCGCGATCCATTTCCTGCCAAAACGCCATCACCTGTTCGCGCGGCACCAGCGGGTCTGAGTCGCCGTGACAGACCAGGATGCGCGCCCTGACCATACCCGGTTGAGCCGGCGCAGCTGTGTCAAGCAGGCCGTGGAAGCTGACAACTGCGGCGAGGTCAGCCCCGTCACGGGCGAGCTCAAGCACGGCCTGCCCGCCCATGCAGAAGCCAATTGCGAGCAAGGGCTTATCGGGGGCAACCTGCTGCAACGCAGCGAGCCCGGCGCGCAAGCGTGCGCGATATACCCGGCTGTCACGGCGCAATCCGTTTGCCAGGGCCAGCGCATCCTCGAAGCTGGCAGGAGTGTGCCCGTAAAAATCACAGATCAGGGCCAGATAGCCGGACTCGGCCAGAGCCCGCGCCTTTGCCTCGACTGCGGGGGTCGCATTCATGATCGTCGGAAACACGGCAACCGCCGCCAGCGGCGTTCCCTGTGGGCGGACGAGTTTCCCTGACAGCGAAAGTCCGCCGTCCCGGTAATCGACAGCTTCGAAGCTCATTCGACCGGCAGGAAGTCCGGCACCGAAAGGTAACGTTCGCCGGTATCATAGTTGAAGCCGAGCACGCGCGAACCGGCGGGCAGTTCGGGCAGCTTTTTGGCGATGGCTGCCAGCGTTGCGCCACTCGAAATCCCGACCAGCATCCCTTCCTCGCTGGCGCAGCGACGGGCCATGTCCTTGGCCGATTCGGCATCCACCTGGATCGCCCCGTCGATCGCCTGGGTGTGCAGGTTGCCGGGAATGAAACCGGCCCCGATGCCCTGGATCGGGTGCGGGCCGGGCTGGCCGCCGCTGATGACGGGCGAAAGCTCCGGCTCGACTGCCCAGGCTTTCATCTGCGGCCAATGGCGCTTCAGCTCTTCAGCGCAGCCGGTCAGGTGGCCGCCGGTGCCGACCCCAGTAATCATCGCGTCGATTGGCGATTCGCTGAAATCGGCGAGAATTTCCTTTGCTGTGGTGGCGACGTGAACCTTCCAGTTGGCGTCATTGTCGAACTGGCTGGGCATCCATGCCCCGGGTGTGCTTGCCACCAGTTCGGAGGCGCGTTCGATGGCTCCCTTCATGCCCTTTTCACGCGGGGTCAGATCGAAGCTGGCACCATAGGCCAGCATCAGTCGCCGCCGTTCAAGGCTCATGCTTTCGGGCATGACCAGGACCAGCTTGTATCCCTTGACCGCTGCCACCATGGCGAGGCCAATGCCGGTGTTGCCACTGGTCGGCTCGATGATCGTGCCGCCCGGCTTGAGTGCGCCGCTGCGTTCGGCATCCTCGATCATGGCAAGCCCGATCCGGTCCTTGATCGATCCGCCCGGGTTACCGCGCTCGTTCTTCACCCAGACTTCGTGATCCGGGAACAGGCGGGACAGGCGGATGTGCGGCGTATTGCCGATAGTGGCGAGGATGCTGTCGGCCTTCATGGCGGGCTCCTGAAATGAGGGTCGTTGTCTTTCTCTACCAATTCGTCAGGTGGGTCAAAGGTCCGCGTGGTCCGCAGGACCGGAAAAATTGTTGACCATATGACCACTGTCACCAGCGCTCCGGCTCCGCCGATCACCACGGCGGCGACCGGCCCGATCACGAAGGCGAGGCTGCCCGAAAAGAAATCACCGAATTCGTTCGATGCACTGATGGTCAGGTGGCTGACCGAGGAGACCCGCCCGCGCTTGTCATCAGGCGTATGCAACTGAACCAGCGACTGGCGGATATAGACGCTGAACATGTCGGCTGCGCCGATCACGAACAGCGCCATGAGGCTGAGCGGCATCGATGTGGAAAGCCCGAACACGATGGTAGCCACGGCAAACACCGCCACTGCGCCCAGCATCTTGGGGCCGACATTGGTCTTGAGCGGACGAAAGCTGAACCACAGCGCGGTCAGCGCAGCGCCGATGGCAGGGGCCATGGCAAGCTGGCTCAACCCGGTCGCTCCGACCTGCAGGATATCGCGTGCATAGACCGGGAACAGCGCAGTCGCCCCGGCCAGGAACACTGCGAACAGGTCCAGAGTGATGGTGCTGAGGACCATCTTGTTACGCACGACATAGCGCAGCCCGTCGATGATCTGCCCGATCGGGCGCTGCGCTCCGGTAATGACCGTTTTGGGCACGGCGCCGATCTGGTAGGCCGCGATGAGGCCGATGGCGTACAGGGCAACGGCTGCGGCATAAGGCAGGGCCGGCTCAATCGCGTAAAAGTAGCCCCCCAGACCCGGACCCACAATCATGCCCGTCTGCCAGGCGATGGAGGACAGGGCGATGGCGTTGGGCAGGATCGCCTTGGGCACCAGATTGGGGGCGAGGGCAGACAGGGCCGGGCCGACGAAGCCCCTCGCGATGCCCAGGAGTATCGCAACGCTATAAAGCACCGGCAGGGTCATCGCGTCCTGCCAGGTGAACCAGAGCAGGACCGCCGCCCCGAACAATTGCAGGACAATCATCGCCCGCGCGACATTGCGCCGGTCGAGCCGGTCAGCGGCAAGGCCCGCAAATGGGGTGATCACGAACAGCGGCAGGAACTGGAGCAGCCCGATCAGCGCCAGCTGCCCCGACGCCGCAGCGACTCCCTGTCCGGCGTCACGCGCTATGTTGTAGGTTTGCCAGCCGATGATCAGCAGCATGGCATACTGCGCGAGCGTCATGCTCAGCCGGGAAATCAGGTAGGCGCGGAAATTCGCGACGCGCAGGGGATGGGTTGGTTCGTTCACCACCCGTCCATGGCAGGGCGCAAGGCTGATGGAAAGGAGCCGGTACTTTGACCGGCCAAAGGACTTCTAGCGCGTCCGGCGCAGCCTGGGATTGGGCTGGAGCTGGTCGATTACCAGCATGAAATCGTCCAGCCGGATGATCCGTTCGAACTGGAAGCCGGCGCGTTCGTCACGCGCCCAGATCACATAGGCTTCGATCCGTCCCACCACGGGAAGGCGGATGATAACCCGGTCGCCGCGGGAAAGATCGGCCGCATCATCGACCATGAAGCCATGCGCCGACATATTGCAGATGTGCAGCTTGATATCACCGCGACTCGGGTGCTCCCCGATCACCGGGTAATCGACCGGGTGCCGCGCCGCTCGGCGCAGGTCGGTAACGCTCAGGCTTGCTCCAACTGTCACAGGCAAAGGTCCTCATGGCTGACGACTGCGAGCTCCGCAAATGCCCCCGAAAGGCTGCGATTTGGTAAAGGAAAGCTCTGACCGCTTAACTTTTGTGAGTTCAGGCTGTGAGGATGGCGTGTTTCTTCTTGCCCAGGCTGAGCTTCACCTCGCCGCCTGCCGGCACGGTTACCAGCAGGGCCGGATCGCTGACGGGCTGGTCGTCAAGCCGCACCGAATTTTCCCCGATCTTCCGCTTGGCCTCGCCGTTGGAAGCAGTGAAGCGGAGCTCGGTCAGGATCGCGCCGATCCGCATGCCTTCGCTGCCCACGGAAAGCGTCGGAAGACCTTCGCCTGCGCCGCCCCCGGCAAATGTCTCGCGAGCGGTGGCCTCGGCCAGGTCAGCGACGTCGCGACCCCGCACCAGGCTTGTCACTTCGTTGGCGAGCATGATCTTGGCCGCGTTGATCTCCGCGCCTTCGAGCGCTTCGAGGCGGGCGATTTCGTCAAGCGGCAGGTCGGTGAACAGGCGCAGGAACCGGCCGACATCGCGGTCGTCACAGTTGCGCCAGTACTGCCAGAAATCGTAGCCGGGCAGCTGCGCTTCGTTGAGCCAGACCGCACCGGCGGCGGTCTTGCCCATCTTGCCACCGTCTGCCGTGGTGAGCAGCGGCGTGGTGAGGCCGAACAGCTCCGCACCATCCATCCGGCGGCCGAGTTCCACCCCGTTGACGATATTGCCCCATTGGTCGCTGCCGCCCATCTGCAGGCGCACGCCCATTTCCTGCGAGAGGTGACGGAAATCGTACCCTTGCAGGATCATGTAATTGAATTCGAGGAAGGTCATCGGCTGCTCGCGCTCGAGCCGCAGCCGCACCGAATCGAACGACAGCATCCGGTTGACGGTGAAATGCGTGCCAACCTTTTGCAGCATCTCGATATAGCCAAGCTGGCCGAGCCAGTCCTGGTTGTTGACCATGACCGCGTCGGTCGGTCCGTCTCCGAACACCAGCAGCTTTTCGAACACGGTGCGGATACCGGCGATGTTGGCTTCGATGGCCTCATCGGTCAGCATCTTGCGGCTCTCGTCGCGTCCGGTCGGATCGCCGATCCGGGTCGTGCCGCCGCCCATGACCACCACCGGCTTGTGCCCGGTCTGCTGGAGGCGACGGAGCATCATGATCTGCACCAGGCTGCCGATGTGCAGGCTGGGGGCCGTCGCGTCGAAACCGATGTAGCCGGGCACGATCGCCGTGCTGGCGAGGGCATCGAGGCCCTCGGCATCGGTCGTCTGATGGATATAGCCCCGCTCGTCGAGCAGGCGCAGGAGGTCGGACTGGAAGCTGGTCATGATGGCGCGCCCCTAGCAGCGCGGAACCGCTTTCCCAAGTGCCTTGCGAGCAGGGTCACCTTGGGCCAAAGGCTGGGCCCGATGCACCAGCTTGTCCTCCATCCCAATTGCGCACCCGGGCCGATAACCGCCGTTTCCGCTTCCGTCACGCCGGCTGCGGCCGGCTGCCGCGCCCGGTTCCGCTTCGAAGGCGATATCGCCCGGATCAAGGTGCCGGTTCACGCGGCCAGTGAACGCACGGATTTTCTGTGGAAGACAACCTGCTGCGAGATTTTCTGGCGGCCAGACGGCGGGCCGGGCTATCGCGAATTCAACCTCTCTCCGTCCGGTCGCTGGGCCTGCTATGATTTCGACGATTTCCGGCTGAACAGCCGCGACGGGCCGGTCGAGGCAATTGCGGTTGCCTGTTCGCAGCACGACCGGGAAATGGTGCTTGAGGCAACAATCGCATCTGCCCTGCTGCTTCCCGCACAGGTGGCCCTCAACGCGATTATCGAGGACGCGGGCGGCAACATCCAATACTGGGCGCTGGCATTCCCGGAAGGCAGGCCGGAGTTCCACGCAGAGGCCTGCCGGACGATCAGACTGGAGGAAAGGGCATGACCGTCCTGTTCGGAATTGACCGCTTGCTGGGCGACCGCGCCATGCTCGGCGAACTGGAGGGCAAGCGGGTGGCTCTGGTCGCGCACCCGGCCTCGGTGACGGCTGACCTCATCCACAGCCTTGATGCGCTGATCGCGGCGGGCGTCAACGTGACCTCCGCCTTCGGCCCACAGCACGGGCTCAAGGGCGACAAGCAGGACAACATGGTCGAGACCGAGGACGAGCTCGACCCGCTTTACGGTATCCCCGTGTTCAGCCTCTATGGCGAAGTGCGCCGCCCGACCGCGCAGATGATGGCCAGCGCGGACGTCTTCCTGTTTGACCTGCAAGACCTGGGCTGCCGGATATACACCTTCGTCACCACGCTTCTCTACCTGCTGGAAGAGGCGGCTAAAGCGGACAAGAGCGTCTGGGTGCTGGACCGCCCCAATCCTGCCGGGCGCCCGGTCGAAGGCACCCTGCTGGTGCCGGGGCAGGAGAGCTTCGTAGGCGCCGCGCCGATGCCGATGCGGCACGGGCTGACCATGGGCGAGATGGGCCACTGGTTCGTGGAGCACTTCGGACTGAACCTCGATTACCGGGTCGTGGCCATGGACGGCTGGCAGCCGGAGGGCCCGGGTCAGGGCTGGCCGGAAAGCCGGGTATGGATCAATCCCAGCCCCAACGCGGCAAACGTCAACATGGCGCGGGCCTATGCCGGCACGGTCATGCTGGAAGGGACTACCCTGAGCGAGGGGCGCGGCACCACCCGGCCATTGGAAGTTCTGTTCGGCGCTCCCGACGTCGATGCGCGCGGCGTGCTGGTCGAAATGGCGCGTCTGGCACCAGAGTGGCTGGCTGGCTGCGCAATCCGGGAATGCTGGTTCACGCCGACCTTCCACAAGCATTCGGGCCAGTTGTGCAGCGCGCTGATGATCCATGCTGAAGGCAGCTTTTACAGCCACCATGCCTTCCGGCCGTGGCGTCTGCAGGCGCTCGCCTTCAAGGCCATCCGCAATCTCGGGCCGGATCTCGGCGCCGCCATCCGTGACTTCAAGAAAGATTTTCCCTACGAGTACGAGTTCGACCGGCTCGCCATTGATGTCATCAACGGCGGCCCGGCCTTGCGGGATTGGGTGGATGATCCGAATGCGACGCCGCACGAACTCGACAACCTCGCCAGTGCCGACGAGGCAAGCTGGATCGCCATGGTCCGGGAACACCTGATTTACTGATCGGCGCTTGACCCCGCTCGCCTCGTCAGCAAGCATGGCATCAGCAGAAAATATGCGGGCGCGACCCGTGAGATGGGAGCGTTTCAGCTGATGGCATCACAACCGCAGGCGGCAGTCGTTGCGGCGCCGAAGACAGTCAGGGTTACGTTGTGGATCCTGCTGATCGTCTACATCTTCAATTTCATCGACCGGCAGATCGTCAACATCCTGGCTGAGCCGATCGCGCGCGATCTGGGCCTGTCCGATACGCAAATCGGCCTGATGACCGGGCTGGCTTTCGCCCTGTTCTATACCGCGCTCGGCCTGCCCATCGCCCGCTATGCTGACCGGGCGACGACCCACCGCCCGCGCCTGATCGCGGTGGCCCTGGCAACCTGGTCGCTGATGACGGCGCTGTGCGGGCTGGCACAGAATTACTGGCAGCTGCTGCTGGCCCGGATTGGTGTCGGGGTGGGGGAGGCTGGCTGCACGCCGCCCGCCCACTCGCTGATCAGCGACATGGTCCCCCCGGAGAAACGCAGTTCGGCGCTGGCATTCTATTCGCTGGGCATTCCGATCGGATCGCTGCTGGGTATGGTGATCGGCGGGGTGCTGGCCGACTGGCTGGGCTGGCGAGAGGCGTTCCTCGCGGTTGGCCTGCCGGGTGTTGCTCTCGCTCTGGTGGTCTGGTTCGTTCTGCGCGAACCCCGCTACGAAGGGCTGCTCAAGCCGACCAAAGCCGATTCGCCGCCGGAGATTCCGCTCGGGCAGGCGGTGCGCTCAGTCCTGGGCTCGCGCGCTTTCGTGCTGCTGCTGTTTGCCGGTTCGACCGCCGCATTCCTGTCTTATGGCAAGACCACCTGGACCACGATCTTCTTCCAGCGCACCCATGACCTGACACCGGGCGAAGTCGGTTTCTGGTTCGGGGTCATCAACGGCGTCGCGGGCGCAGCGGGGACGTTCCTCGGTGGCTGGCTGGCAGACAAATACGGCGCGATCAATCGCCGCCATGTATTGACCGCGCCAGCCGTAGGGATGGCGATTGCCGCCCCGATTGCGTTCCTGGCCTATCAGGCTCCGACCTGGCCAATCGCCCTGGCATTGCTGGTGATCCCGACGCTGTGCAATTCGCTCTACTACGGGCCGGTCTATTCGGCGGCGCAGGGGCTGGTGCCGATCCGCTCACGCGCCATTGCAGCGGCCACGCTGCTGTTCTTCCAGAACCTGATCGGGCTGGGGCTGGGGCCGCTGTTCTTCGGCATGCTGTCAGACTGGCTGCAACCAAGCTTCGGCGCCGAGAGCGTGCGCTACGTGCTCTACGGCGCAGCCTTCCTCGGCCTCATCCCGGCGTTCTTCTTCTGGCGCGCGAGCTTGAGGTTCAACGAGGAACTGGACCAGAAAGACTAGGCCAGCTCGACCGCAATCGCGGTCGCCTCGCCGCCGCCGATGCACAGGCTGGCCACGCCGCGCTTCTTGCCCTGGTTCTTCAGGGCGTTGAGCAGGGTGACGATGATCCGCGTGCCGCTGGCACCAATCGGATGGCCCAGCGCGGTTGCGCCACCGTTGACGTTGATACGGTCATGGGGGATGCCGATGTCGCGCATGGCGAACATGGCGACGCAGGCGAAGGCTTCGTTCACTTCCCACAGGTCGACATCGTCAACCGACCATCCGGCGCGGTCGAGCACTTTCTGGATCGCGCCGACCGGGGCGACGGTGAAGTCCTTCGGTTCCTGCGCGTGCGCCGCCATGGCGACGACGCTGGCGACCGGGGTCTGCCCGTTGGCGGCAGCCAGGCTGGCGCGGGTCAGCACCACGGCGGCGGCCCCGTCCGAGATCGAACTGGACGTCGCGGCGGTGATCGTGCCGTCCTTGGCGATGATGATGGTGCCCGGCATAGACCTGGCCTCGCACAGCCTCACTCCCTCCTGCGAAGTGCTTGACTCTGGGGACTATCTTGTCCTAAGCACCACCAGGGCGGTGCGCGCAGGCGAGGAGCTGACCATATGCTACGGTGCCCTGAGCAACGACGAGCTGCTGGACGACTTCGGATTCACCGTGGACAACAACCCCTATGATAGAGTGAAAATACGCGTGGATGAACTGCTGATAAATACGGCACGAGCAGT
>NCJP01000320.1 GCA_002278985.1 Erythrobacter sp. 34-65-8 | reverse complement strand
GCGGTTGGCAGCCGAAATCCGGCGATTCTCTACGATCAGGACCGGAGTGCCCGAATACTCCACCAGTTCGCCCATGCTCGCGCTGGAGAACGGAGCTTCTTTGGGTTCCATAGTGGCGGTCGGCGGCGTGCTTTTCGCCAGCCAGATGGAGCCGAGCCAGACGCACAGAACGGCGAGCACCAGCCACCAGTCGCTGCCCGCGACCAGCATCGCGATGCAACTCAATAGAGCCAATGCCATGCTGAAAAGGGGGAAAGGCTTCTCGTCGACCATCGGAGTGCCGATTAGTGGGGCGGGCATATAATGACCAGCACCAAGTTGTTCTTGTCGCAAAGGGGAAGGGTGGGGAGGGTAAGGTGGTGACCCCTACGGGAATCGAACCCGTGTTTCAGCCGTGAAAGGGCCGCGTCCTAACCGCTAGACGAAGGGGCCATGCCAATGGCGTGGCGGCGCAATTAGGGGCGGACGCCGCCTGCGTCAAGCCTCCCATTATGTCGGGTGCGATTATTTCGCCAGAAGATCTGAAAAGCGATCCTAGTCCGCCCATGCTGCATCTTCCAGATGCAACTCTGCCGCCGGGCGCGTTCCCCAGTCGTCTATCTTGGCGCGGCCTGCCAGCCACAATTTGCGCCCTTTGCCACTATGGAGAATAGCCTGGCCCATATCGCTCTCGGCCGCACGAAAGGCGATTGCCTTGATCGATGCACCATCGGCTGCGCCGACGATCAGGCGCAAATGGTCGGTACCTACAATGTCGGCCTTGATCAGGTGGACCGGACCGATTGCTATTCTGGGTCCGGGCCAGCCGACCCCGTACGGACCTGCCGATTCGAGAGTTTCGACCAGAGAGGGCGTAAGTCCGCGCGGGGCGAGTGCGAGATCAAGCTTGAGGGATTGCGCACCGCGCGCCCTGCTGACGGAGCTGGCGAGCCTTGCATCCATCCAATCAGAGAAGGCATCAAGCCTCGCATCATCGATTGTCAGGCCGGCCGCCATCGCATGGCCACCGCCTGCAACCAGCAAGCCTTCCTCACGCGCAGCAATGATCGCCGCGCCAAGGTCTACACCTGCGATTGATCGGCCCGAGCCTTTCCCCTGTTGACCATCGCGAGCGATTACGATGCTTGGGCGTCCGGTTTTTTCCTTGATCCGGCCCGCGACAATCCCGATCACGCCGGGGTGCCATCCTTCGCCGGCCACAATGATTGCGGCACGGTTGTCCTGCCGCGCTATCTGCGCTTCGGCCGCTTCCTGCACCGCTGCCTCGATAGCGCGCCGTTCCTCATTCAGAGTTGAAAGCTGCGCAGCGATTTGGCGGGCTTCCTCGGGATCTTCCGTGGTCAACAGGCGAACGCCAAGCGTCGCTTCCCCAACGCGCCCTCCGGCATTGATCCGGGGGCCGAGAGCGAAGCCAAGAAGGTGGCGAAGAAGTTCGGCGTTCTGCCGCGGGCCGTGCTGACGGACGACCTGCTCCTGCTGGCAACCACGGCGGCGACATCGGGGCGCTGGCTGTTGCTGGAACCGCGGCGAGTGGCGGCGCGACTGGCGGCTGCCTATATGGCAGAACAGCTCGGTGAAGCTGTGGGCGAAACGGT
>NCJP01000319.1 GCA_002278985.1 Erythrobacter sp. 34-65-8 | reverse complement strand
GCGCATCGGCCAAGAAATTCCACTCTGGACAGTGGTCCATGCGGTCCATCTGTTCAGGCTCGACAGAGAAAGGATGAACGCCTAGGGCGGCAGCTCGGTGGGAACAAGGTGGACACGATGAAGCTGATCATCGGCAACAAGAACTATTCAAGCTGGTCCTTGCGCGGCTGGCTCGCGCTCAAGCAGTCGGGCCTCCATTTCGAGGAAATCACCGTCAATATAGGCGGCGAGGAATGGGCTGCGGCCAAGAAGGAATCGGGCGAGATCATGCCTTCTGGCAAGGTCCCGATCCTGTGGGATGGCGAGACGGTGATCTGGGATTCGCTCGCGATCATGGAATATTGCGCGGACAAGGTCGGGCGTGACAGGTTCTGGCCGAAGGACGATAGCGCGCGCGGCATGGCCCGTTCGATGGTGGCGGAAATGCACAGCTCCTATCTTCCGCTGCGCCGGGAATGCCCCATGAACATGCGCCGGCGCTACGAAGGGGTCGAGATCACCGAGGAATGCAAGCATGATATCGTGCGCATCCTCCAGCTCTGGGCAGAAGCGCGCGCGCGGTTCGGCCAGGGTGGCCCCTATCTGTTCGGAACTTTTGGCGCCGCCGACATATTCTATGCTCCGGTCGTCAGCCGTTTCATGACATATGGTATTGGCGTCCCCGGATTCGCGGAAGCGTATATGCAGGCCGTGTGGGAACAGGAATGGATGCAGCAATGGCTCACAAATGCAGAGGACGAGCAGTGGGTACTCGAACAATACGAAGTGTCATCACAGGCAGGATAGCGGCAACGCTGGGTGCGGCGGCGCTGGTCGTCACCTCGCTGATTCCGGCACAGGCGCTGGCCTGGGGCGGATATGGCCATCGCACAACGGGCGAGATCGCTCTTGCCAATATCAGGCCGGAAACCCGCGCCGCGATCGAGCAACTGCTCAAATATGAAAAGCAACTCGGTACGCCTGAATGTCCGCTCAAGACGCTGCAGGACGCCACGGTCTGGCCCGATTGCATTCGCAGCACGCGCTGGCGCTGGGGCTTCACCGCGGCCTGGCATTACCGGACCACACCGATTTGCGAGGAGTATCGCCCTTTTGCCAATTGCAGCGGTGGCAATTGCGTGACCGCCCAGATCGAGCGGAGCCAGCGTATGCTGGCGGATGAAAGCCTGCCTGCGCCGATCCGGCTGGAGGCGCTGGCCTTCATGGTCCACTTCGTGGGCGATATTCACATGCCGCTCCATTCGGGCGACAAGGATGATCGCGGCGGCAATGACCGGGTGACCGATTATGGCATCGTACCCGATCTCAATCTGCATCGGATCTGGGACGGCGCACTGGCGGAACGCGCGATCACCTCGGCTCAGGAAACGACGCCCGAAGGCCCGATTGTCCGACGCTACACGGCAGAAGAGCGGGCCGAATATGGCGGCGGGGTGCCCGCTGACTGGGGACGCGAAAGCTGGCAGACCGCGCGCGACTTCGTTTATCCCAATGCGTTTGATCGCCCTCCGTGTGAAGGCCCGCTGCCTGATGAAACCGCGATGACGCAGGAGGACATCGTGCGCGCCATTCCGGTCGCCCAGCGCAGAATCCGCCAGGCC
>NCJP01000318.1 GCA_002278985.1 Erythrobacter sp. 34-65-8 | reverse complement strand
GATGGAAGTCCGCGGACCGGAAGACGTCCGACGCCTGATTGCCGCACATAATGCGATGGAAGCACGCATTGCCGGCCTGCTCGACGAAAAGGACGTGATGCTGGGGGCAATCGGCCATGATTTGAAGACCCCGCTCGCCGCGCTGCGCGTGCGGATCGAAGGGGTCGAGGATGAACGCGAGCGAGCAAAAATGGCAGCCTCGATCGAGGATCTTGCTCGCTCGCTCGATGACATACTCTCGCTTGCCCGCGTAGGCCGCGCTGAGGCGCCGCCCGAAAAAGCCGAACTGTCTTCGCTCCTTGCCTCTATCGTGGAAGAATTCGAGGATATGGGCGAGGCCGTCACATTCAGCGGCGCGCCCCGTATCCAGGCAGATATCCACCTCACCTGGCTCAAGCGCGCAATCCGCAATCTGATCGACAACGCCCTGCGCTATGCCGGAAGCGCACATGTGAGCCTGACGGCGCAGGAAGGCATGGCCATCCTCAGGGTCGAGGATAGTGGCCCCGGCATTTCCGACAATGCCCTTGCCACCATCACGGAGCCCTTCAAGCGCGGCGAACAATCGCGCAATCGCCAGACAGGCGGCGCAGGGTTGGGCCTGACCCTGGCGCGTGCCATTGCCGAACAGCATGGTGGCCGATTGGTCCTGACCAATCGCGACAGCGGCGGGCTGCGAGCGGAAATCCGGATCCCGGGCCGCTAGGCGAATGCTGCGCTCAGCGCATCAGCCCGCCAATAAGGTTGCGGGCAAAAGCGCCAACCGCCCCGCCACCAAGGCTGGTTGCGAGAGAGCCGACAGCAGCGGTTACTCCGCGCGTCGTCGGATCAGAGCGGGATTTGCGCCCGGAAAGCTTGGCCGCCAGAACCGTTGCGGCTGAAGTTGCGACCGCCCGCGTCGCGGCCTTGCCCGCTTTTTCCCACATCGACTGGGTCTTGCGCGGGCGTTTGCCCACTTCTTCTTTTCCCTGCTGCTCGACCTCTTTCGCAGTCTCCGCGGCGTCGGCAGCCTTGGCCAGCAGGACTTCCTGTGCGCTTTCGCGATCGACTTCCTGATCATATTTGCCGTCCAGCGGGCTAACAGACTGGATGATCGCGCGTTCCTTCGGGGTGACTGGCCCGAGCCGGGAACGCGGCGGCTTGATCAATGTCCGCTGGACTATAGAGGGCGCCCCATCATCCAAAAGCGTGGACACCAGCGCCTCCCCCACTTTCAGCTCAGTGATCGCCTCTTCGACATCGAGATCGGGATTGATACGGAAAGTTTCGGCGGCAGCCCTGATCGCTCTTTGATCTTTGGGCGTAAAAGCGCGTAAAGCGTGTTGCACTCGGTTGCCCAGCTGGCCGGCGACCTCTTCGGGAATATCGATCGGGTTCTGAGTCACGAAATAGACGCCCACACCCTTGGAGCGGATCAGGCGCACGACCTGCTCGATCTTGTCCTGCAGCGCCTTGGGTGCATCATCGAACAGCAGATGTGCCTCGTCGAAGAAGAACACCAGCCTGGGTTTCTCCGGATCGCCCACTTCGGGCAGGCTTTCAAACAGTTCCGCCAAAAGCCACAACAGGAAGGTGGCGTAGAGCTTGGGGCTGCGCATCAGCTTGTCCGCAGCCAG
>NCJP01000317.1 GCA_002278985.1 Erythrobacter sp. 34-65-8 | reverse complement strand
CCACTGCTCGGGGTAGGACCCGGCCGGACAGGAGGCCGCGACGATCGCGTTGACGGTGTCATGGCGCATATCGGCCACCACTTCGCCCACCGATTCGCTGTCCATGATCTCGGCGCGCTGCTCGTAGATGACCTTGCGCTGGTCGTTCATCACGTCATCGTATTCGACGACCTGCTTGCGGATATCGTAGTTGCGCGCCTCGACCTTCTTCTGGGCGGTTTCGATCGCCTTGCTGAGCCACTTGGAACCGATCGCCTCGCCATCTTCGAGGTTGGAGTTCATCATCCGCGAGAACAGCGTGTCCGGCCCGAAGATGCGCAGCAGGTCATCCTCGAGGCAGAGGTAGAACCGGCTGAGCCCCGGATCGCCCTGACGGCCGGAGCGGCCGCGCAGCTGGTTGTCGATGCGGCGGCTTTCGTGCCGCTCGGTGCCCAGCACGAACAGCCCGCCGGCCTGCTTGACCTGCTCGCGCTCGGCCGCGACTTCCGCCTTGATCCGCTCGATCGCTGCGTCGCGTTCCGGGCCTTCGGGCATGTCGGAGAGTTCGTCATTGATGCGGAATTCGACGTTACCGCCAAGCTGGATGTCGGTCCCGCGCCCGGCCATGTTGGTGGCGATCGTGACCGCGCCCATGCGCCCCGCCTGCGCCACGATGTGCGCTTCCTGTTCGTGGAAGCGGGCATTGAGCACCGCGTGCTTCACGCCCTCCTCGTCGAGGAATTTCGACAGCAGTTCCGATTTCTCGATCGAGACCGTGCCGACGAGGACCGGCTGGCCGATCTTGCTCTTCTCGGCAATCGCCTTGGCAATCGCCTGGAACTTGTCCTGCGTGTTCTTGTAGAACTCGTCCTGCTCGTCAATCCGCTTGACCGGGACATTGGTCGGGATCTCGACCACGTTCATCTTGTAGATGTCCCAGAACTCGCGCGCCTCGGTGGCGGCGGTGCCGGTCATGCCGGACAGCTTGGGATACATGCGGAAATAGTTCTGGAAGGTGATCGAGGCGAGCGTCTGGTTTTCCGGCTCGATCTTCACCCCTTCTTTGGCCTCGACCGCCTGGTGCAGGCCGTTCGACCAGCGGCGACCATCCATCATGCGCCCGGTGAACTCGTCGATGATGACGACCTTGTCATCCTTGACGATATAGTCCGTGTCGCGCTTGAACATGATGTTCGCCTTGAGCGCCTGGTCAAGGTGATGGACAACCTGGGTGTTGACCACGTCATACAGATTGTCCGTTTCGAGCAGCCCCTTCTCGATAAGAAGTTTCTCGATCTCCTCGGTGCCGTCCTCGGTCAGGCCGATATTCTTGGATTTCTCGTCCTTCTCGTACCAGTCCTCGGGAATTTCCTTCACCACGGCATCGATCGACAAATACAGATCCGTCTTGTCTTCTGTGGGGCCCGAAATGATCAGCGGGGTACGCGCTTCGTCGATCAGGATCGAGTCCACCTCGTCCACAATCGCGAAATTGAACGGGCGCTGGACCATCTGCGCCTTGTCATGCTTCATATTGTCGCGCAGATAATCGAAACCGAATTCGTTATTTGTGCCGTACGTGATATCGGCAGCATATGCCTCACGCCGCTCGAACTCGCCGAGATTTGGCACGATCA
>NCJP01000316.1 GCA_002278985.1 Erythrobacter sp. 34-65-8 | reverse complement strand
CATCATCGGCGTGATCAATGGCATGGGCATCGAGGTGCATGAGACCGCGCCGGATGCCGAGTCGCTGCTGATGTCGGATTCCTCCGGTGCCAACGACGACGAGACCGCCGCCGAGGAAGCCGTCGCCGCCGAGTAGGGTCCGCCCGCTCCGGCATTGACCCTTTCCGGGGCTTGGGCCATGGCGCCCGCCATGTTCACGCCGCCACCTCGCGACCCGTCGAAGTCCTTCCAGGACATGATCCTTGCCCTCCATGACTTCTGGAGCGCGCAGGGCTGCCTGATCCTCCAGCCCTATGACATGCGGATGGGGGCGGGCACGTTCCACACCGCCACCACCCTGCGCGCGCTGGGGCCGGAGCCGTGGAACGCCGCTTTCGTCCAGCCCTGCCGTCGCCCGACCGACGGGCGATATGGCGAGAACCCCAACCGGCTGCAGCATTACTACCAGTATCAGGTGATCCTGAAGCCGAGCCCGGCCGATATCCAGGACCTCTATCTCGAAAGCCTCGGCGTGATCGGGATCGATCCGCTCAAGCACGACATCCGCTTCGTCGAGGATGACTGGGAAAGCCCCACATTGGGCGCCTGGGGGCTGGGATGGGAGGTCTGGTGCGACGGGATGGAGGTGACCCAGTTCACCTATTTCCAGCAGATGGGCGGGTTTGACTGCAAGCCGGTGGCAGGCGAGCTGACTTACGGCCTCGAACGCCTCGCGATGTACATCCAGGGCGTCGACAACGTCTATGACCTTGCGTTCAACACGCAGGGCGTCAGCTACGGTGAAGTGTTCCTCGAGAACGAGCGCCAGATGTCGAAATGGAACTTCGAGGTGGCGGATACCGATACCCTGTTCGAGGGCTTCCGCCGGGCCGAGGCGGAATGCCAGCGCTCGCTTGAAGCCAATGTCCCGATCGCTGCCTACGAGCAGGCGATCGAGGCCAGCCACCTGTTCAACCTGCTCCAGGCGCGCGGCGTGATCAGCGTGCAGGAACGCGCCAGCTACATGGGCCGGGTGCGCGATCTCGCCCGCGGCAGCTGCGAGGCGCACATGGCCAAGGAAGCGCCGCGCTGGGCCGAAACCTATCCGGAGTGGGTCAAGTGACAGACTTCCTGCTTGAACTTCGCTCCGAAGAAATCCCCGCCCGGATGCAGGCTGGTGCGCGGGCAGAGCTGGAAAAGCTGTTCCGCCGCGAGCTGGAGGCAGCCGGCGTGGCGGTGGGTGACCTCACCGTCTGGTCCACCCCGCGCCGCCTCGCGCTGATCGCACGCGGCCTGCCGCTGGCGACCGAGGCGGTGAGCGAGGAAGCCAAGGGGCCGCCGGTCGGCGCGCCCGATGCGGCGGTGGAGGGGTTCTGCAAGAAGAACGGCGTCACCCGCGATCAGCTGGAGGCGCGCGACGTGAAGGGCCGCGCAACCTGGTTCGCGGTGATCGACAAGCCCGGCCGCAAGACCAGCGATGTGCTGGCTGCAGCGATCCCAGCGATCGTGCGCGACCTGACGCGCCATCTCGCCCCACGCCAGCACGCGCTGGGCCTTGGCTTCCTGCGCGCGCCCGGCCTCGAGGTCGCGCGCCATCCGGCGGAAGGCGCTGAACACCGGCTCGAACTCCGCCGGCGGGTTGCGTTCGA
>NCJP01000083.1 GCA_002278985.1 Erythrobacter sp. 34-65-8 | reverse complement strand
AAAATGACAGATATGACTGCTCTGGCCGGGATTGTTACAGCTGTTGTCACCTCGCACACGACTGTAAAGATGAAGGTTTTCGGTCTTAACATTGCAGAAATATGACAGTATGACATTTTTGTTGCGAATTGGGCCGGTCAGGGCGCATTCTCCACCCATCGCATCCGTCGTCGCCGCAACCGTCACCGGGCGAGACGCAACAAGGGAGAGAATACAATGGCTCTTTCAATCCTCGCCGGGCTCCTGCTGGCCCAGGCTCCTGCAGCGACCGTAGATGTGGCCTATGACGAACTGATGGCCGGCCGCAACGAAGCGGCAATCCTGCGGATCGAGACCAACCCGGCGCTTGATGCCAATGATCCTGCCCGCCTGATTAACCTCGGCATTGCCCATGCCCGTGAAGGCCGCACTGAAGAGGCGCGGGCGATGTTCCGGGCTGCGGTGCGGGCGCGGGACAGTGTGCGGCTGGAAACCGCGGGCGGAACCTGGGCCGACTCGCGCGATCTGGCCCGAACCGCTCTGGCAATGCTTGAGCAGGGTGCGTTCGAAAATTCGGCGGTGTTCGCCGCCCGCTGACCGGGCTGCCTCCGCAGCGCGCATGATCAACTCCAGGGGCCTGCCTTCCGCAATGGAGGGCGGGCCCCGGTTGTGTCTGGTCCCGTGTCTGGCATCTTTCGCGGCGTTCGTCCCTGCTGTAACCCGTTTGTAGCGTGAGCGATTGGTTTGCTGTCACCGGCTTGTCATGTAGGATGCGCAAGGGGGCCGGATGGAGGGTTCGATGATTCTCGACACACGGGTCTTGCTGGCATTGGCGGCGGGCTTCGTGGCGTTGGCCGCCCCGGCCAGGGCAGATGTGCTGGAAATCGGCGCTGAAGGTCCTGTCTGGGTTGCCGGCGGCCCGGTGGCCGTTCCGGCGCCTGCTCTGGGAGGTGCGGACCCCTCGTTCGAACTCGCTGCCGATTTCGCCGTGCCTGCCAACGCTGTGGCAGACCCGGTCCGCCAGGCAGCGGGCGTTCCGGCGCGCTACAGCGCCAAAGTGCATGAACTTGCCGCCCGGTTCGACCTCAGCCCGGCCCTTATCGAGGCGCTGGTGTGGCAGGAAAGCCGGTGGCGCGAAAATGCGGTCAGCCATGCGGGGGCCCGGGGCCTGGCCCAGCTGATGCCGGGCACCGCGCGCTATCTGGGCGTCAATCCGGACGATCCTTTTGCCAACCTCGAAGGCGGTGCGCGCTACCTGCGTGAACAGCTGGACCGGTTTGATGGCGACCTCGAACGCGCGCTTGCTGCCTACAACGCCGGCCCTGGCCGGGTCGAAAAGGCCGGCGGGATCCCGCGCATTCGCGAAACCCAGCTCTATGTCACGGCCATTCTCGGCCGCCTTGCTTCCCATTCCCGATAAGGAATTGCGTTACTTATGCATCTGATTACCCGCCTTGCCGTTGTTGCCGCCATGCTTTCGCCCAGTGCCGCGCTGGCGCAGGCCGATCCGCAGGGATCCGGCCCGATTGTCGCTGCGCTCGGCTGGCTGCAGGGCACTCTGCTCGGCAATGTGGCCACCGCGGTTGCGGTGATGGCGGTCGCCGCGGTCGGCTTCGGGATGCTGACTGGCCGGATGAACTGGCGCTTCGGCGCAACCGTGATCATCGGCATCTTCATCCTGTTCGGTGCGGCCTCGATCGTGTCCGGCATCCAGAGCGTGGCGGGCTGAGATGACCGCGCTGACCCGCCATCCCGTCCACCGCGCGCTGACCCGGCCGCAGATGTTCGGCGGGGTCACGATGAACTTCTTCATCATCAACATGATGGTGACGACCATCGCCTTTCTGGTGTTGAAGAGCTTCTGGATCATCCCGGTGCCGCTCGTCACCCATGCAATCGGTTATGTCGCCTGCCTGCGCGAGCCGCGGGTGTTCGACCTGTGGATCACCAAGGTAAGCAAGTGCCCGCGCATTCCCAATTTCAAGCGCTGGGGGTGCAACAGCTATGCTGCCTGAGGAAGGCCTGAAACCATGAGCAAGTGGATCGGAGCCGCCGCCTGGAGCGCGAAGGAAGCCCGCGCGGGTGACCGCCTGCCCTATGCCCGGCTGGTTGACGAAAGCACCATGCTGCTGCGGGACGGATCGCTGATGATGGCGCTCCAGGTGCCGGGTCTGCTGTTCGAGACGGAAGACAGCGATGCGCTCAATGCCCATGCCGCGACCCGCGAAGTGGTGCTGCGTTCGACGCTCGATGCGCGTTTCGTCCTCTATCATCACGTCATCCGCCGCCGGGTCGAAGTCGAACTCGAGGCCGAATTCCCCGAACCGCTCAGCCGCCATATCGATGCCCGCTGGAAGGAACGGCTGGCGGGCGGCTCGCTGTTCGTCAACGACCAGTTCGTCACTCTGATCCGCCGCCCTGCGCGGGGCAAGGCGGGCCTGGCAGAGCGCGCGGCGAAGTGGTTCAAGCGCCAAGGGAAAGGGGCGCGCGAGGAAGGGATCGAGGCCGATCCGCGCGACATCCGCACTCTCAAGGCCGCTGCGACCGGCCTGATCGCCGCGCTCCAGCCCTATGGCGCGGCGCTGCTGGGCGATTACACCGGGCCGCAAGGCCATGTGAACAACGAGCTGCTGGAGCTGCTCTCCGCGCTTTACAACGGCGAGATGCGCCCGGTGCGCCGCCCTTCGGACGAGGCCGACATCGGCCAGATGCTGCCCTATCGCCGGGCCAGCTTCGGGCTTGACGCGATGGAACTGCGCGGCTCGGGCAACCCCGATTTTGCCGCCGTGATCAGCCTCAAGGAATACCCGGATGCGACCTCGCCCGGCCTGATCGACCCGCTGCTCCGCCTGCCCTATGAAATGGTGGTGAGCGAAAGCTATGCCCCGAACGAGCGCACCACTGCGCGCGAGCGGATGGACCTGGCGCTGCGCCGGTTGCGGTCGGCCGACGAAGAAGCGCAGGCGGAGCGGGCCGACATGCTGGCTGCGCGCGATGCGCTGGGCAATGGCGCAGTCGGCTTCGGCGATCACCACCTGACTGTGCTGGTGCGCGAAAGCCACCTGGGCCGGCTGGACGAAGCGACCGCCGCCTGTGCCGCTGCCCTGGCCGATACCGGCGCGATTGCGGTGCGGGAGGATACCAATCTCGAACCCGGCTTCTGGGCGCAGTTCCCGGGGAACGAGGGCTACATCGTGCGCCGCTCGATGATCTCCTCGGCCAATATGGCGAGCTTCGGTTCGCTGCATGGCATGGCGCTGGGGCAGGCCAGCGGCAACCACTGGGGCGAGGCGGTGACGCTGCTCCAGACCACCAGCAGCACCCCGTTCTTCTTCAACTTCCACCACGGTGACCTGGGCAACTTCTCGGTCATCGGCCCGTCGGGCTCAGGCAAGACGGTGGTGATGAACTTCCTCGCCGCGCAGGCGCAGAAGTTCAAGCCGCGCACGATCCTGTTCGACAAGGACCGCGGGGCGGAACTGTTCGTGCGCGGGATTGGCGGGCGCTATGACCGGATCAGCGCCGGGGTGCCGACCGGGTTCAACCCGATGGCCCTGCCCGACAGCCCTGCCAACCGCGCCTTCCTGCGCGAATGGCTGGGCGTGCTGCTCAAGGCCGAAGGGCCGGAAGAAGACGCGATTGTCGCCCAGGCGGTCGATGCCGCTTACGGCAACGATCCTTCGCTGCGCCGCCTGCGCCATTTCCGCGAGCTGCTGGCCGGGGCCCGCCGCCCGCAACCCGGTGATCTGGCGGATCGCCTGTCGGCATGGATCGGAGACGGCGAGCATGGCTGGCTGTTCGACAACGCAGACGACAAGCTGGACCTGTCCGCCCGCGTGCTCGGCTTCGACATGACCGCGCTGCTGGAAAACCCCAGGCTGCGCACACCGACCATGATGTACCTGTTCCACCGCATCGAGGAACGGCTGGACGGGCAGCCGACCATGATCCTGATCGATGAAGGCTGGAAGGCGCTCGATGACGCGGTATTTGCCGCGCGGATCCGTGACTGGCTCAAGACCCTGCGCAAGCGCAACGCGCTGGTTGGGTTCGCCACCCAGAGTGCGCGCGATGCGCTCGACAGTCGGATCGCGACTGCGCTGGTCGAGCAGACCGCGACCATGGTGTTCATGCCCAACAGCCGCGCCCGGGCGGAGGACTATTGCGACGGGTTCGGCCTGACATCCCACGAACTGGCGCTGATCCGCAGCCTGCCCGCGCACAGCCGCTGCTTCCTGATCCGCCAGCCCGATGCGAGCGTGGTGGTCCGGCTCGACCTGTCGGGCGCGCCTGAAGTGCTGACGATGCTCTCTGGCCGCGAAAGCTCGGTCCGGCGGCTCGACCTGCTGCGCGAGGCGGTGGGCGACGATCCGGCGGACTGGTTCGCACCGCTGACCGGCCATGCCTGGCCGGGCGGGGCCAAGGACGAGTTCCCGCCGCTTGCTGCGGGCGAGCCGGTGCCGTTCCGGCAGGCAGCCGAATGAGCGTGAGCTGCCAGCAGGCGATGGAAGGCGTCGGCGCGGGCGTCGCCGCATCCTTGCGCGCGGTCGATTGCATTGCCAACGATGTCACCACCCAGACGTTCGGGCGGCTGTTCGCCCCCGGCGGATCGCTGGTTCCGGTGCTCACCATCCTGCTGACACTCTACGTGGCGTTCTTCGCGATCAGCCTGCTGCTGGGCCGTTCCAACCTGGGCGTACGCGCGCTGGTGCCGCGCATGATCACCCTGGGGCTGGTGCTGACCTTTGCAACCAGCTGGCTGGCGTACCAGAGCGTGGTCTGGAACCTGGCCATCGGCGGGCCGGACTGGCTGGCGACCACGGTGACCGGCAGTGATGGGTCGGCCACAACTCTGTTCGCCGACAAGCTCGATGTGGTCTTCGCCGCGATCCAGCAGGCGAGCCAGGGACAGGAGGGCGATGTCTCGGCCTTCTCCCCCGCCGGGATCATGTGGCTCGGCGCGATGCTGCTGCTGCTCGGCACGGTGGGCGTGCTGGTGACGGCGCGGATCGCCCTGGCCGTGCTGGTTGCGCTGGGACCGATCTTCGTGGTCATGGCGTTGTTCGATGGCACCCGCGGCCTGTTTGCGGGCTGGCTCAAGGGCGTGGTCATGCTCGCGCTGACCCCGGTGTTTGCCGTGATCGGCGGCAGCGTGATGCTGGAAATCGCGGTGCCGGTGCTCGGCTCGCTCAGCTCTGCGCCGGGGCAGATCAACGCTCAGGCCGCCATGGCGTTCTTCCTGATCGGTGCGGTCCATTGTGCGCTGATGGTGATGGTGATCAAGGTGGCCGGCACGATGGTGGGCGGCTGGACCGTGTTCGGCCTGGCCCGTGACAAGGCACTGCATGACGAGCGCCCGCCGGTGCCCGTCCTTCCGCAGGTCCCGCTGGCCCAGCCCGTCGCCGAAGCAGGGCAGGCGCAGGCGGCGGGCGTGGCCCAGAACCGCCGGATCGACGTGTCTGCCATGCCGGTTGCCATGCCGGCCAATGACAGCGGGCCGGGTGCAGCCGGGCCTGCGGGCGGGCGCGACACCCGGATCGTTACTCTGGCTACCCCTGCCGGCGAGTCCCCCCGTTCCGCCGGGGCCATGTCCCGCACGCGCGGCATCGGCACCCGTTTCCGCGCGCCGTCGCCCACGTCCCCCGGGCGCCTGAAGGAGAAAACCCCATGACCCGCGCCAAAGCCCGCGCCGGCTTCGCCGCACCTCTTTGCGCGTTGGCGCTCGTTCTTGCCGCGACCCCGGCCCTGGCGGATGCCCGCCTGGTCGAGCGGATGTACGATCCCGCTGCCGTGGTGAGGATCGAAGGGCGGACCAAGGTCCAGGCCACGATCCAGTTCGGCGATGACGAATCGATCGAGAATGTTGCCATCGGCGATTCCGCTTCATGGCAGGTCACCCCCAACAAGCGGGCCAACCTGCTGTTCGTAAAGCCGCTCGAAGCGACCGCTTCGACCAACATGACCGTGGTGACCAACAAGCGCACGTATCTGTTCGACCTCGTCGCCAACCCGCGCGCCCGGCCGCTTTACGTGCTCAAGTTCACCTATCCCGACGAGCCGGAGGAAGAGACGCTGCTGGCCGGCCCGGTGGAAGTGGCCGATCCGACCGAAATGGCCGCTGCCACCGATCCTTATGCGGTGGTCGATCCGGCCCAGCTCAATTTTGCCTGGGCCGTGAAGGGTGATCGCGGGCTGGTGCCCGAGCGCACGTATGATGACGGTACGGCCACCTTCCTGGCCTGGCCCGCCGGGGCGCCTGTGCCTGCGATCCTGGTCAAGGATGCGGATGGTACCGAGGGCCCGGTCAACTTCACCGTGCGCGGCGACGTGATCGTGGTGGACGGGGTGCCGCGGGAAATCGTGCTGCGATCGGGTGACAATGCGGCGACGCTGACCAACACCGGCCCGGTCCGTCCGGCCCCGACCAGCTCTGCCTTGCCGCGCGCGGCGAGCGGGCCGGCGGCCGCCCAGTCAATGCCAGGAGAAGGATAAGCCATGCGTCTAGCCATGCGTCTGCCGGCCGGAAAGGGCGGCCCCGGTGTCGCCAATGACGTGGACCCGCGCGAGGTGGAAGAGGCCGAGGTCATTGACCTTGCCAGCCGCAACGCCTTCCCGGCTGTCACTCAGCGCAAGGGCCTGTCAGACGGGGCCGGGCTCGCCGCCGGAGTCGCGGCGGTCGGCCTGATCGGCGCGGTGGTGCTGTGGAGCATGAACTCGGCGCGGCTTGACCCGCCGCAAGGCGTGGGCGGGCAGCAGGTGGCGCAGGGCGCGGCCGTGCCGCCGCCCGTGCCCGAGGCTGCGATCACGCCCACCCCGCAGAATGCCCAGGCCGCTGTCATGCCGCAGGCTGACCCTGCGCCCTCGCCGGTGCTGGCGGCCCAGCCCGGTGCCTTTGCGCAAGCTGCGGGCAACCCCTATGCCAGCCCCACGGTGGTCTACGATGCGAGCAGCGTGGCCTCTCCGGCGGGCGGCACCTTTGCCCCGCCCGCGCAACCCGGCGAGGCTGCCGCGCAGAGCGTGGGCGGCGGCGCGGGAGACTTTGCCAGCCGGATCGGCGGGGTCGGCGGCGGCACCGCCACTGCGCGTCCGATGGTCGATCCGACCACTACGGTGACGCAAGGGACGCTGATCCCGGCGATCCTGGAAACTGCGATCAACACCGACGTGCCGGGCTATGTCCGCGCGGTGGTGAGCCAGGATGTGCGCAGCTTTGACGGCAAAAGCGTGCTGGTGCCGCGCTCCAGCCGGCTGATCGGGCAATACCAGTCAGGTGTGCAGG
>NCJP01000315.1 GCA_002278985.1 Erythrobacter sp. 34-65-8 | reverse complement strand
GGACCACCCGCCGCGCACCGACTCGCCCGAGTACGGACGCACCCGCAAGTGGCTCATGGGCGCGACCGCCGGCGGCTGCTACGTCTGCGGCGGCCCCGTTGATCTATCGCACCCCGACGCGCCCGCCAGCGCGAAGGGGCTTCAGGATCATCACGGAGGCGGAATTTGGCTCGTTCCTGCTTCGGGAGATCCGGTGCTTGTCGGCACCAATCTCTTCGGTCTCGAGTGGTCGCTCGGCTGGGGCGCGGACCCCGCGCGCGTGGCCGCCTTCGTCGCGCAGTTGCGCGGTCGGGAAGCTGCGGCCTACCCGCCAGTCACGCGCCACCCGCAAAGTCAGCAGGACAGCATCATAGCCAAGGGTGGAGATGCGATAGGGCTGGCCCCCGAAGCGCTGGCTGTAGCTGTCCGAGAAGCGCTTGTAGCGGCTGTCGGAAACGGCAGAGAACCACGTTCCCCGCAGCGCAGCGGAGCGGGTCACGGCGGAATCACCGCTCAGCAGTTCGGTGCCGAGCAACTGGGTTGCCCCTGCGCCGCGCGGTTTCAGCTCGCCTGCAGCAAGTGCAGCAAGCCGGGCGCTGTCAGCAATCAGGACCGTGTCAAAGCCGCCCGCCTGGCGCAGGCGCTGGGCTGCGCTGACGATCGAGGTGTTGCCACGGTCGTAGGTTTCGATCGTTACCAGCGTCCCGCCGCTGGCAGCGAGCGAGGCCCGCAGGGCTGCTTCCGCCCGGCGGCCATATTCCCCGGTGGGCAGAATGGCGGCAAACCGCGCCGAGCCGCGCTGGCGGGCATAGGCCACAGTCCGCTCGACCGACTGGTCCGGCACATGGCCGATGACAAACACATCCGGCGATACGACCGAGGGATCGTTGGAGAACGAGATCAGCGGAATCTTGGCCGCCCGCGTTTCCGTCAGAACCTGCGCAACCTCGTCCGCCATCAGCGGGCCGAGGATCAGCTTGTTACCGTCAGCCACGGCCCTGCGCGCCGCCGCGCGTGCGCCCTGGGTGGTATCGTAGGTGGTGATCCGCAGATTGTCGGCATTGGTATCGAGCAACGCCATGGTCGAGGCATTGGCAATCGACTGGCCGACCGCACCATTGTCGCCGCTCATCGGCACCAGCAGGGCAATGCGGTGGCGGGTTTCATCCTGCGGCAGCGCATCGGCGCTCGGCCCGGAGGTGTCGGGCGCCGGACCGGCGACAGTAGGACCGGTCTTGGGAATGACCTGACAGGCCGACAGCAGCGCTGTCGCTCCGGCCAGAATCATGGCGCGGCGGCCTGTTTTCCAGAAGCTCTGGCTTATGTTCATGCTTGCGACTCCCTGATTGCACCGCCAAGACAATGCGCGTGGCGCACAATCTATCCGACCAGCGGCTTTCACCGGGCCTCTATATTGTCGCCACCCCGATTGGCAATCTTGGTGACATGACCGTGCGGGCGATCGAGGTCTTGCAGCGGTGCGATCTGGTTGCCTCCGCTGGTCTCCGATCCGGGCTACCGTCTGGTCCGCGATGCGCGCGAAGCAGGGATTGCTGTCACCAGCCTGCCCGGGGCCTGCGCGGCGATCACGGCGCTGACTCTGTCCGGCCTGGCCAATGACCGGTTCCTGTTTGCCGGTTTCCTTCCGACCAAGGAGAAGGCGCGGGCCGATGCGCTCGCCGGCCTCGCATCGGTTCCTGCCACGCTGGTATTCTATGAGACTGGGCCGAGGCTGGTCAAAACGCTCGTTGCCCTTGCTGCTGCATTGCCTGGCCGTGAAGTGAGCGTGGCGCGCGAGCTGACCAAATTGCATGAGGAATGCCGCACGGGCTCTCCGGAAGAATTGGCCGCGCATTACACGGCGCATCCGCCAAGGGGCGAGATTGTGCTGCTGGTCGGCCCGCCATCTTCGGCACCGCCCGGTGATCTTGATCCCGACACTCTGCTGCGCGAGGCCCTGGCTACGCTGAAGCCGTCGCAGGCAGCAGCGCAGGTGGCAAAGGCGACGCGGCTTGATCGCAAGGTGCTCTATGCCCGTGCGCTGGAACTGGGCCGCCCGTGAAGCGCCAGCGGGCGGAGAAACAGGGCCGTGCGGGTGAGGGACGAGCCGCTCTGTGGCTCCAGGTCAAGGGCTGGCGCATCCTGGATCGGCGGCGCAAGACCCCACTCGGTGAAATCGACCTCGTGGCCAAGCGCGGCAATGTCGTGGCCTTCGTCGAAGTGAAGTGGCGAGCGACCGCAGCCGAACTGGACCTCGCCATCGACGAACGCCGCCTTGCGCGGGTGGCGGCGGCAGCCGAAGCGGTCGCTCACGAATATGCGCAAGATGGCGAGGACATCCGGATCGACGTGCTGCTGCTTGCGCCGAACGTGTTCCCGCGCCACATCGTCAACGCCTGGCAGCCTTGAGGAAATCCGAATGACATTGCGCGTCGCGGTCCAGATGGACCCCATCGAATCGATCAACATCGCCGGGGATTCCTCGTTCGCGCTGATGCTTGCGGCGCAGAAGCGGGGGCACGAGGTGTTCCATTACGATGTCGGCGCGCTGACGCTCGATGAGAACGACCGGCTGCATGCACTGGCCCACCCGGTAACGGTCCGGCCGGTGGCCGGCGATCATTTCGAGAAAGGCGAGGCCCGGCGGCTCGATCTGGGGCGCGATGTCGATGTGGTGCTGATGCGGCAGGATCCGCCGTTCCACATGGGCTATATCACGGCCACGCACCTGCTCGAGCGCATCGAGCAGGAGACCCTGGTGGTCAACAACCCGCGCAGCGTCCGTAACGCGCCGGAAAAGGTCATGGTGCTGGACTACCGCCGGTTCATGCCGCCAACGCTGGTCACCCGGTCGGCCGACGAAGTGCGCGAATTCATGAAGCTCTCGTCCCCATCCGAGCCGCACGAGTCTGCGCGCATGCGGCTGCCGCGCAAAGAGCGGTACATCATCGAGGAGGACTGGCGCATCACCGAGCCCAAGTGGCGGCTGAGCTGGCGCACCTGTTGGCGCAAGCGTTGAAAGAGAAGAACGATCTTCTCAGGAAGGTTCCTAGTTCTTCTGGTCCGAGTTTGGAGACGCAGATCAACCTTTTGAAAAACGACAATGAGTATTTGCGTGCTCAGCTTC
>NCJP01000314.1 GCA_002278985.1 Erythrobacter sp. 34-65-8 | reverse complement strand
CCATTGTCGCGGGCGAAATCGAGCATTGCCTCGGTTTCCTGAAGCCCCTCCACAGTCAGGTTCCTGAGCGCACAATCGACGCCCTGATCCACCAGCACCAGCTCTATATCCGCGGAATATTTGCCTTTGCGCCGCGACAGCATGGCGCGCAAAGCCTCCATTGCGGCAAACATTTCCGGCCTGAGGATGTGGCATTCGCGCATATCCACAATCCGGTGCGCACCACCCTCGCGAAAGCCGATCACAGGCTTCCCTCCGCCCTTGATCGCGTGCAGCGTCGCCCTTCGCCGACTGCGCGGCGGGGAAAGATGGGTCGGCAGCAATTCCCCCGCCGTGATATCCTGCCCCGACGCCGCATTGACCACGCGCTCTGTCACGAAATCTGCCAGAGATTGCTCATCGCAATGCTGCAACTGGCACCCACCGCATATGCCGAAATGACGGCACGGCGGAACAGCATGGTGCGGCCCCGTTTCCAGAGTGCCATCGGGGCGCAAAATATCGCCCGGCGCAGCGCCTGCGACATGCGTGCCATCAGCAGCGAGGCCATCGCCCTTGGCGGCGATGCGGAGAATTCTGTTTGGTTCGGTCACAGGCAGGCCGCGTAGGCGGCTGCAACCTTTCCGGCAAGCTCGGATGCGGTAAACGGAGCGGAACAGCGCCTCGCTGCCTCCGCATGAAGCCACACCGCCTCGCATGCTGCCTCAAACGGGTCCTGCCCACTCGCCACACGGCTGACCACGATACCGGCAAGCACATCACCGGTTCCTGCGACGCTCAGCCAGCTGGTAGGCGATGGTGACATCACCAGCCGGCCATCAGGCGCGGCGATGATCGTATCAGGCCCTTTGGCAATGATCACCATCCCGCTCGCCCTGGCAAGCGCACACGCCTGCGCCGTCTTGCCCTGCGCCACAACGGCAAAGCTCTTGCACAATTTCGCCAACTCGCCTTCGTGCGGGGTGGCAATCACCTCGACATCCGGCCTCAGCATGTGTGGTGCCAGCAGGTGCAGTGCATCCGCATCAAGCACGAGCGACCGACCGCTAGAGAGCGCCGCTTCCAGTCTGTTGCGAGAGAGATCGCTGCGCCCCAGCCCCGGGCCGACGAGAACGGCATCGAGCCTGTCATCATCGAGAGCCGCAGCATCCACCACCAGGTCGATCGGAGCACCATCGGGCAAACTGTCTGCCTGCAGCTTCACATAGCCTGCGCCGCCATGAGTCGCCGCCTTGCATGCGAGCAGTGTCGCACCCGGCATTTCCCCCGCAACGACAGCGCAAAGTCCTCGGGTATATTTGTGTGCGTCCGGCTCCGGCGGAGAGAGCCGTGGGCGCTGGATCAGCTCCGCAGCCTCGAGCACTGGTGCTACACCGATCGGGACCAGGCGCCTCTCGCCCATGCTGGCACATGCGGGCATCCGCCAATGGGCGTATTTCCAAGCGCCCAGCGCCAGCGTCAGGTGGTAATCGGGCAGCCGTTCGTTGAGAATGTGCCCGTCATCACTGGAAATGCCTGATGGCAGGTCCACCGCGATCCGAAAGGCGTGACGGTCTGCAAGATCGCGCAGCAGCAGACACAATTCCGCCGACAGCGGACGCGAGAGGCCCGAGCCGAACAGGCAATCGACGAACACCGCACCGC
>NCJP01000313.1 GCA_002278985.1 Erythrobacter sp. 34-65-8 | reverse complement strand
ATCATATAACCCGACAGGCGGGTATCCTTGCCGATCACCACCCGGTGGCGGTGATCCCCGCGCAGGAAATGGCGACCGGCGGCTTGCCCCACGCGCATCGCGATCTCCGCTGTCATCACGCCCTCATTGGTGCGGCCGCGAATGCCATCAGTACCAAAAAACTTGCGCGCCATCTCTTCTGCCCATCCCGATTTTGCTCGCCCCCGCAGCGCAGATTTGCCACAGGCCTTACGCGCGCTTAGGGCTGAAAAAGCTGCTTCGCAAGCGTGTGAAGAGGCACAGAGACAGGGGCTGGGATTGGAACGCAAGGCGCAGGACACGCTGGAACTGGTAAGGATACGGCTGCCGGTCTGGTGGACTTTTGGCGGGCTGATCGCCGGGCTGCTGACTGGCCTGCTGCTGGCGGATAGTGCGCTTCTGGAAATTGTGAGCAAGCCAGCCGCGCTGGTCGGCAAGCTCTGGCTGCGCGCGCTGCAGATGACCATTATTCCGCTGGTTGCCGCCTTGCTGGTGCTGGGCATTTCGCAGATGGCGCTGGCAGCGCGGGCCGGGGCGACTGCACGGCGGATGCTGACGCTGGTTTTTGCCGTGCTGGTTTTCAGCGGGGTCAGTTCGGCCGCGCTCATGCCTGTGCTGCTGGAGGCGTTTCCAATCCCCGAAGCGGCTTCGGCCATGCTGGTGGCGGACACAATCGAGAGCCAGCAGGTCCCGGAAATCTGGGCGTTTCTTGAATCGCTGATTGCCCCCAATCTGGTCGCTGCCGCTGCCGAAACGGCGATGCTGCCGCTGACCATTTTCTTCGCCCTGTTCGCTGTCGCCATTGCCCGTTTGCCTGATGGGCAGCGCGCCACGCTTACCGGGTTCTTTCATGCGCTCGCCAATGCGATGCTTACCATAATCGGCTGGGTCCTGTGGGTCGCGCCCGTCGGTGTGTTCGCTCTGGCGATCGGTGTCGCGGCGCGGAGCGGCGGAGATGCCTTTGCTACCCTGGCGCATTATATTCTGGTGGTATCGGCAATGGGCGGGGTGGTCCTGCTGGCGACCTATGTCCTCGCCATGTTTGCCGCGCGCCTCTCGCCGCTCGCCTTTGCGCGGGAGATGATCCCGTCCCAGGCGGTTGCTGTCTCCACCCAGAGCTCGCTCGCCAGCCTGCCCGCCATGCTGGCGAGCGCCAAACGCCTTGGCATCAGCGATACGACCGCAGATTTCGTCCTGCCGCTGGCAGTGGCGATTTTTCGCGCCACCAGCCCCGCGATGAACATGGCGGTAGCTATCTATGTCGCGCATCTGGCCGGGATCGAGCTCTCCCCGATTGTCCTGGCCGCAGGCATCGCGGTGGCGTTTATCATCTCGGTCGGTTCGGTCAGCCTGCCCGGCTCAATCAGCTTTGTAGTCTCGATCGGGCCGATCGCGCTTGCCATGGGTGTCCCGGTGGAACCGCTCGCCATTCTGGTGGCAGTGGAAATGCTTCCGGATATCATGCGCACTTTGGCCAATGTGACGATGAATGTGGCAGTCACCGCAACCGTCGAGCAACGGGGCAAATCCTGAAGCCGGAACCCGGGCGAAATATATGCAACCTTATCCCTGTCTGCGCGTTACAAGCGCAAACGCGATACCCATCATAACAGCAAGGACGTGAACATGGCTTTTGAACTA
>NCJP01000082.1 GCA_002278985.1 Erythrobacter sp. 34-65-8 | reverse complement strand
GCGCTGGTCGCGGGCTTCACCAGCGTGGGCATGGACGTGATCATGACCGGCCCGCTGCCGACCCCGGCGATTGCCCTGCTTACCCGCGAGATGCGGGCTGACATGGGGGTGATGATCTCCGCCAGCCACAACAAGTACCAGGACAACGGGATCAAACTGTTCGGCCCCGATGGCTTCAAGCTGTCGGATGATGACGAGCTGGCGATCGAGGCGCTGATCGAAAGCGATGTCCCGCTCGCCTCGTCCGATGCCATCGGCCGCGCCCGCCGGATCGAGGATTCGCGCGGACGCTACATTCACGCCGTCAAGCAGTCGGTTGCAAACGACATCCGGCTCGACGGGCTGAAGGTGGTGGTCGATTGCGCCAACGGTGCCGCCTATCAGGTCGCGCCCTCCGCCATCTGGGAACTTGGGGCAGACGTGATCACCCTGGGCGTCACCCCCAACGGCACCAACATCAACGACGGGGTCGGTTCGACTGCCCTTGACGCGATCAAGGCCAAAGTGGTCGCAGAAGGGGCGGACATCGGCATTGCGCTCGATGGCGATGCCGACCGGCTGATCGTGATCGACGAGAAAGGGCAGGAAGTCGACGGCGACCAGATCATGGCCCTGATTGCCACCCGGATGCTGGAGCGCGGCACCCTGCGCGGCGGCGGGGTAGTCTCGACCGTCATGTCCAACCTCGGGCTGGAACGGTACCTTGGCACCATCGGGCTGACGCTGGAGCGGACCAAGGTGGGTGACCGCTATGTGCTGGAGCGGATGCGCGAAGGCGGGTTCAATGTCGGCGGCGAGCAGTCAGGCCATATGATCCTGCTCGACCATGGCACCACCGGTGACGGCACCGTGGCCGCGCTGCGGGTGCTGGCCGGTCTGGTCCGCTCGGAAAAGCGCGCCAGCGAGCTGTGCCATGTGTTTGACCGGGTGCCCCAGCTGCTGCGCAATGTGCGCTATGCCGGTGCCTCACCGCTGGAGAACGCTGCGGTGAAGGCCTGTATTGCCGACGCCGAGGGAGAGCTGGCGGGCAAGGGGCGCCTGGTGATCCGCGCGTCCGGAACCGAGCCGCTGATCCGGGTCATGGCCGAAGGCGATGATCCGGCCCAGGTTGATGCCGTGGTGGCGCGGATCTGCGCCGAGGTGGAAAAGGCCGTCTGATGCTGGAGATGCGGCCCGATTGCGAGCGCTGCGGCACGGACCTGCCGGCCGAGGCACCGGGCGCGTTCATCTGCTCGTTCGAGTGCACCTTCTGCGCCGAATGCGCCGACGCCCTCGACGACCGCTGCCCCAATTGCGGCGGTGAACTGATGGACCGCCCGGCCCGGGCCAGGGCGTTGCACGCGAAGTTCCCCCCGGGCACGGAGCGCAGGTTCAAGGGGTAGAGGATACGCTAAAAGCGGGCATCTGGTTGGAGAACCCCGGAGCGCTCGATGCTTCTCTCCTGCAAGGGAAGAGGGCTATGTCTGTGCCCACCTCGCGCCAATACGATCCCACTCCCCGATCACCAAAAGCCGCCATCCCGTCTGCCCTGCAAAAAGCCGTCCCTGCCTGAGCGCGGGCTTGCTAAGGGGCTTGCCATGAGCACCACCCCTCCTCCTCCTCCACGCATTCTCTCCATCGCCGGTTCGGACTCGTCCGGCGGCGCGGGTATCCAGGCGGATATCAAGACCATCGCCATGCTGGGCGGCTATGCCATGACCGCCGTGACCACCGTCACCGCGCAGAACACGGTCGGGGTGCAGGCCATCGCCCCGCTCTCGGCAGATGTGGTGGCGGCCCAGATTTCCTCCTGCGCCAGCGACATCGGGGTCGACGCGATCAAGATCGGCATGCTGCACGATGTCCAGATCATCACCGCTGTGGCCGGGTGCCTGACCGGTGAGGCGGCGCTGGCCGGGCCGGTGGTGCTCGACCCGGTCATGGTCGCCACTTCCGGCGCGGTGCTGATCGCGCCGGACGCGATTGCGGCGCTTAAGGCGCATCTGTTCCCGCTGGCAACTGTGATTACCCCCAACCTGCCGGAACTGGAACACCTGTGCGGGCGGACCCTGCGCACCACCGCGCTGATGCAGGAAGGGGCAGCCGAGCTGGCGGCGCAATACGGCTGCCACGTGCTTGCCAAGGGCGGCCATACCGAAGACGCGCGGATCATCGACCTGCTGGTCGCCCCCGATGGCACGCCCGTCTTCTACGAACACGCCCGGATCGAGACGCGCCACACCCACGGCACCGGCTGCACCCTGTCATCGGCCATCGCGACCCTGATCGGCCACGGTCAGCCGCTCGACCAGGCGGTCAGGCTGGCGCGGCAATTCGTGCTCCGCGCGATCGAGGCAGCCCCCGGCTTCGGCGCAGGCAATGGCCCGCTCGGGCACCAGGCGGTCAGACGCTAGGGTTCAGCAGTCCAGTTCGTAGAACTCGGCGATGTGACACCAGGCGTCTTCGGCCGTTTCGCACCACTGGAACAGCTCCAGGTCCTTGTGGTTGATCGTGCCTTCGTCGGCCAGGGCCTCGAAATCGATCACCCGGGTCCAGAACTCCTTGCCGAACAGCATCACCGGGATGGGCTTCATCTTGCCGGTCTGGATCAGGGTCAGCAGTTCGAGAAACTCGTCCAGCGTGCCGAACCCGCCGGGGAACACGGCCACCGCGCGCGCACGCAGCAGGAAGTGCATCTTGCGCAGCGCGAAATAGTGGAACTGGAAACTCAGCGACGGGGTGACATAGCGGTTGGGTGCTTGCTCGTGCGGCAGCACGATGTTGAGCCCGATGCTCTCGGCCGAGGCGTCGCTGGCACCGCGGTTGGCCGCTTCCATGATCGAGGGACCACCGCCCGAGCAGATCACGAACTGGCGCTGGCCCTTCTCGATGATCGCCTTTTCGCTTACCATCCGGGCCAGCTTGTAGGCTTCGTCGTAGTACTTGGCTTTGGCGGCAAGGTTTTCGACCACGCGGCGTTCGCGCTCCGGCAGGTCCTTCGCCATGGCGAGCGAGGCCTCGGCCGCCTCGGGCGAGGGTATCCGGGCCGAGCCGTACATCACCAGGGTCGAGCCGACGCCGGCTTCGTCGAGCAGCATTTCGGGTTTGAGCAGTTCGAGCTGGAAACGGACCGGGCGCAGTTCCTCGCGCAGCAGGAAATCGCGGTCCTGGAAGGCCAGCCGGTAGGCCTGGTGCTCGGTCTGGGGGGTTTTTTCCGGCGCTGCCTTGGAGAATTCGGCCTCTTCTTCGGCCGGGTAGAACTTGCGCCCGGCAAGATCGTGCTGCTTCTTTTCTTCTTCAGTCATTTGGCCTGCGATAGGCGCGACGCCAGCAGCGGGCAAGTGCCGTGGGACCGGCCTGCCTCAGAACCGCGTTGTCAGCCGCAGCCCGGCGATTACCCCGGTATTGCGCACCGCAACTGCACTGTCGATCACCTGCACGCTGGCGGTCAGGCGGACGGGCTGTGCCACCTGCACGGTGTAGAACGCCTCCAGCCCTTCCTCGTCTTCCAGCGCGACCCGGTTTGCCAGTACCCGCACCAGCCGGTCCGTCAGCGAATAGCGGAACCAGGCGATGCCGAAGCGGTCATCCGGCCGCGCGCGCGGGTTGCCCGCTACGCCGATAAAGGCACTGCGATCGAGAAAGGTCGGGTCGCCGCGCGAGAGATAGACCTGCCCGAAAACGCCCCAGCCCTTGCCCGGATGTTCCGCGTATTCGACCAGGTTCTGGTACATGGCGAGGACCGCGCTGAACTCGCCGCGCCGCTCGGCAAAGCCGCTGCCCGGGGCGGGGATCAGCACCGGCGGCAGCGCGTCGTCGGCGATCGACCGCCGCGTCGATCCGGCCAGCTTGAGCGCATAGTATCCGCGCTTGCCCCCGATCTTGACCGGCAGCGTGACCGAGCTGAGGAACGCCACACCTTGCGAAAAGGGATCTTCCAGCCCGCTGCGGCGCGAGGACGAAACCGGATCGAACACCCACAGCCGGTAAAGCGCCTTCTTTGTCGGCACTTGCAGCAGCGCACCGGTGATCGAGCCCGGAACGATCGCGGTCGGGGGCAGCGCCATCGAAAGGTTCTGGAACCCTTCGTGCCCGCCGCCGCCAACGACCGGCAAAAAGGCAGCCAGATCAAGCACGTTGACCTTGCCCACCGTCAGCGTTGCGCCGCTTTTCCACTTCTTGGTGACATTGACGTTGAGATCGAACGCGTCGCCTTCGCCCGGATAGAACAGCTGGGTGTTGCTGGGGATCAGGCCGATCGTGCCATTGGCGCTCTCTCCGTACTTGAATTCGGGGTGGAGGTGGAAGGTGATCGAATCGTCGATCCCGAACGTGCTGCCCGCAATGTCGATATAGACATCGACCTTTCCGCCATGGCGCAGGGTCGAATCGGCATCGCCCGACACCGGAATGTCGAGAAACTGCGACCACACCACCCTGACGGCGTCAGGCCGCGCCGTTGCCGGTTTCGCTGGCTGGGGCGGCAGGGCAGCCGGGGCAGGGGTTTGCTGCGGGCCGGGCGACGAGATGGCATCCGGCGGAGCGGACTGATCCTGCGCTGCTGCTGGCATGGCAACAGTCAAGCTGAACAGCGCAGCCACAAAGGATATGGCGCGCAAAAGAGGCAGGCGGCGCGAGGCGCGCGAAGAAATGGCTGTGATGGTCATGCGATCCGATGACGGTACCGCGGTGCGATCAGGCCGCTGCCCGGTTCTCTCCCGATTTGCGCTTCGCTCTGTTGTCGCGGGCGCCTGTCCACTTGCGCCCGCTGCAACTCATCGCCGCAAACGGCGGGTTTGGCAAGGTTCTGCCAATCCCCGCCCCACAGGTCAGCGCGGCAGGGTGGTCGCACCCATCAGAGCCAGATCGACAGACCGGGCGGCCTGGCGGCCTTCGCGAATCGCCCAGACGACCAGGCTCTGGCCCCGCCGCATGTCGCCACAGGCGAACACGGCTGCTTCGCTGGTGGCGTAATCCTGGGTATTGGCCGCGACATTGCCGCGCGCATCAAGCGCCACCCCGGCCCGGTCGAGCAGTCCGCGCTTGCGCGGGCCGGTAAAGCCCATTGCCAGCAGGATCAGGTCGGCCTGGAGCACGAAGGCGCTGCCGGGCACTTCCTGCATCTGGCCGCCGACCCATTCCACCCGCACGCATTCGAGCCCGGTGACCTGATCACCTTCGCCGATGACCCGCTTGGCCAGAACCGACCAGTCTCGCTCCACCCCTTCCTCGTGGCTGGAGGAGGTGCGCAGCTTCAGGGGCCAGTCCGGCCAGGTCAGCGCCTTGTCTTCCTTCTCCGGCGGGCGGGGCATGATTTCGAGCTGCGTGACCGAGGCCGCGCCTTGCCGGTTGGACGTGCCGACGCAGTCGCTGCCGGTATCACCGCCGCCGATCACGATCACGTGCTTGCCAGTGGCGGTCAGCGAGCCGCGCGGGGCCGCGCGCACTTCGTCATCGCCTGCCACGCGCTTGTTCTGCTGGGTGAGGAACTCCATCGCCAGCCGCACTCCGGGCAGCTCGCCGCCGGGGATGTCGAGCATCCGGGGCTCCTCGGCCCCACCGGCGAGGACCACCGCGTCAAAGTTTTCCCGCAGCGCCTTGAAGCTGACCTCGACCCCGACTTCGGCACTGGTCTTGAAGGTCACCCCTTCGGCTTCCATCTGCACGCAGCGCCGGTTGATCAGCTGCTTTTCCATCTTGAAATCGGGGATTCCGTAACGCAGCAGGCCGCCGATCCGGTCGTTCTTTTCGAACACGGTCACGGCATGGCCTGCCCGCGCCAGCTGCTGCGCACAGGCCAGCCCGGCCGGACCCGATCCGACCACGGCGACGCATTTGCCGGTCTGCTTGTGCGGCACCTGCGGCTTGATCCAGCCTTCCTGCCATCCACGATCGACGATGGCGCACTCGATGCTCTTGATCGTGACCGGCTGGTCAACGATGTTGAGCGTGCAGCTCGCTTCGCACGGGGCCGGGCAGACCCGGCCAGTGAATTCGGGGAAGTTGTTGGTGCTGTGCAGCACGTCCAGTGCGTTCTTCCAGTCCCCTTCGTAGACCAGGTGGTTCCAGTCGGGGATCAGGTTGTTCACCGGGCAGCCGTTGTGGCAGTAGGGAATGCCGCAATTCATGCAGCGGCTGGCCTGTGCAGCCAGCTTTTCGGCCGGCAGCGGGACGACGAACTCCTTGTAGTTCTTCAGCCGCTCGGCCGGGTCGAGATAGGTCCGGTCGGACCGGTCGAGTTCGAGAAATCCGGTTTCCTTGCCCATTGTCCTGACCCTTATTCCGCCGCCACGCTTGCCGCTTCGAGGCGTTCGGCCTCGAGCGTGCGCAACGCATTGGCATAGTCGCGCGGCATGACCTTCACGAAGTGGCGAAGCGCCTCGTCCCAGTTTTCCAGCAGCTCGGTGGCCCGCTGCGAACCGGTGTGGAGTTTATGCCGCTCCATCAGGATGCGCAGGCGTTCGGCGTCGTGGCGCAGCATGTCGCCCATGCCGAAATCGTTGACCGACGTGCCGCGCTGCTTGGGCCGCCCGGTGCCCTCATCCGCGTCGATGCTCGTGGTGACCGGTTCCAGATCGACCTGGGCCAAGTTGCACAGCGAACCGAACCGACCATCGGGATCGTAGACATAGGCAATCCCGCCGCTCATCCCGGCAGCGAAGTTGCGGCCTGTAGCGCCGAGCACCACCACGACCCCGCCGGTCATGTATTCGCAGCCGTGATCGCCGGTGCCTTCGACCACCGCAATGGCACCCGAATTGCGCACGGCGAACCGTTCTCCGGCCACGCCGTTGAAGTAGGCCTCGCCCGCGATTGCGCCGTAGAGCACGGTGTTGCCGACGATGATGTTGTCAGTCGCGGTGCGGCTGGTGCTGGCAGGAGCACGCACGATGATCCGCCCGCCCGACAGGCCTTTGCCGACATAGTCGTTGGCATCGCCGGTCAGATCAAGCGTCACGCCGTGAGCCAGCCATGCGCCGAAGCTTTGCCCGGCCACCCCGGTCAGCTTGACTCGGATCGTATCGGGCGCAAGCCCGGCATGGCCGTGGCGCCGGGCGACTTCGCCCGACAGCATGGTGCCGACCGTGCGGTTGACGTTGCGAACCGCGCGCGCAATCTCGACCGGCTGGCCGCTTTCCAGCGCGGGACGGCAGGCCTCGATCAGGTCCCGGTCAAGCACGGTATCGAGCCCGTGATCCTGCTCCCCGACATGATGGAGCGCCTTGTCGGCACCCAGTTCGACCGTGTGGAGCAGGCGCGACAGATCGATCCCGTGCGCCTTCCAGTGGCGTTCGACCCGGCGCATGTCGATCCGGTCGACCCGGCCGATCATCTCCTCCACGGTGCGGAAGCCCATCTCGGCCATGATGGCGCGC
>NCJP01000312.1 GCA_002278985.1 Erythrobacter sp. 34-65-8 | reverse complement strand
AAGCGCTGCACGGCAATCGCGAAGCCGAGCAAGGAGCCCACATCGATTGGTATACGTAGGAGTAGGAGAGGGGTCGTCCCGGCGAGCGCTTATCCCTGCGGCGACTTTCCGCCGATCTCATGCAAATGCTCGGCAGCGTCTTCGACGCAGTCGCCGCACTTCAGGTTGGCGGGCACGGCAACGTCGATCTTCTTGGGATAAGGCAGATCGAGCCGGGCCATGATCTGTTGAAATTCACGGAGCGAGACCTGGTCGTTCAACCGGGGATTGCGTGTCCGCTCCTGCATGATCGTCGAAACCCGGCGGCCCTCATAGTCATGAGCGGGATAGACCAGGGTATCCGGGGGCAGGGTGAACAGCTTTTCGCGCACGGACTTGTAAAGGGTCGCCGAGTCGCCGTTCTGGAAATCGGTGCGGCCGCACCCGTCGATCAGGAGCGCGTCGCCTGTGAAGACCTGCGAACGGTTGCCTTGCTCTATCAGATAGCAATGATGCTTGTCGGTGTGACCGGGCGTGAAGAGAGCGTGGATGATCAGGTCGCCCACGACAAGCGGCGCCGCCTCGTTCACGGCGACGTCGGCACATGAGAGGCTCTCGTCAGCGGGGTAGACAACCTTGCATCCCGTCAGACTGCGCAAGCGACACGCGCCCGTGATGTGGTCGGCGTGGATATGGGTGTCGAGCGTGAAGGCAAGTTTCAACCCCAGGGCCGCGACTTCCTCCAGGTCCCTTTCGCAAGTCTCGACGACCGGATCGAGCAAAACGGCCTCGCCCGTTTTCTCGCACCCGATCAGATAGGTATAGGTGGAAGATTCCGGCTCGATGAGCTGCCTGAAGATCATTGCGCATCTCCGCTTGCATCGATCAGTGGCGACAGGTCGGCCTCGCTGACTTCGAGCCCCGATTGCCGACCACGCGCAGCAGCCCTGGCGGCATCACCGCCGGTCCGCTGCGCCCAGGAAGCAAGCCCCATGAGGCTGGCTCTGCGTCCGCTTGCGCAGTGGATCGCTACAGGCCCGGCAAGCCTCCAAGCTTGGCCGCGAAGTCCCTCGCGGTGACGGGCGTCAAATCTGCCGGTGAAACCGGATAATGGAGGTACGCCAGGCCGCTCGCGTGCGCTTCTTCGGCTTCGGCTTGCGGACTCAGCTTTTTCGCCTTCTTCGCCGGCCTGTCGCAGATTGACCACGGCTTTGACGCCAGCGGCCGCCAGGCGCTGCAAATCGTCCGCCTCGGGCGCGAAACGCAGCACCGTGATGGTGTCGTCAATCTTTGCGGTATGCATGACTGTCCTCCTTAAGAGCTGTTGAGCGCGCCGATCCAACCTCGACCGCGCTGCCGAGTTCCGCACTGCGCAGCTGACTTTCTTTAGGCTCCACGCGATGGCCACGTCCGACGCGATCATGCCGGCAGCGACGGCGGGGATCATGGTAGGGACAAATAGCCAGTCGGGCAGCGCGCATGGCGCCGATTGCTCGCCCATGCGCCCTGCCAGGCTTCATGCCCGGCTGGCCGGACACGTGGTGTAGCCCCAGAACCCGAACTCGTCCTTCATCCCCGGGCCAGCGATGTTTTCTCGCGCGGCCACTGGCGTCAGTTCCTTACAATCACCGATAAGATGCGAAGACGCTCTGTCCGGTCGGACCAAAGGCGATGACGTCGTAAGGCTGG
>NCJP01000311.1 GCA_002278985.1 Erythrobacter sp. 34-65-8 | reverse complement strand
CACGAATTCCGGCGCCGGCTCATCGGGAAAACGAGCCTTCAACGGCGGCATCGAGTGGAGGTCTATCAGCAGGGCTGCGCCCCAGCGGTCACGCAGGGATTCCAGCGCCAGACCCAGCGCCTGGTGATAGGGCCGGTGCACCGTCTCCATCCGCCGCTGGACTTCCTGGTGGGCAAGCCGTGTTTTCCATATCTCGCCGAGCCCGGCAAGCCTGCGCGGGACGAGCCCCAGCCCGCCGCGCGAACGCCTGCTCGCCGCGGGCCAGGGTTTCACCGACCGCCTCGACCAGGGGGGGCGAAAGCCAGCGTCCCGTTTCCAGGGGGGTCTCGCGCAGGTCGATCAGGTCGATCTGCGGCAGGACGGCGACCCCGTGCCGGTCGGTCAGCCGCAGCCAGCGATAGCGGCCGGTCTCAGCATTGCGCAGGGACTCCAGAGACGGCGTAGCCGAGGCCAGCACAACGGCGGCGGCCTCCATCTTGCCGCGCACCACGGCCAGGTCCCGGGCCTGGTAGATGAAGCCCTCCTCCTGTTTGAACGAGGTGTCGTGCTCCTCATCCACCACGATCAGCTTGAGGTTGGTGAAGGGCAGGAAGAGCGCTGAGCGGGCGCCCACGACGATCGGGCAGGCGCCGGTGGCCACCGCTTCCCAGACCCTGCGCCTCGCCGGCGGGGCGATCCCGGAATGCCATTCGGCCGGCTGGGTCCCGAACCGCTCGGAAAACCGCGACAGCACCGCCTGGGTCAATGCGATCTCCGGCAGCAGCACCAGGACCTGAGCGGTCGGATCGGCGGCCAACACGGCGGCCACAGCCTCCAGATAGACCTCCGTCTTGCCCGATCCCGTCACCCCGTCCAGCAGGGCGACATTGAAGCCCCCCGCCGAGGTCATGGCGGTCAGGGCCTGGGCGGCGGCGGCCTGGCTCGGATTGAGCGGCGCCCGGGGCCGGGTGAGGTCGGGGGCGGGAAAGGCCACTGGAGCCGGGATTTCCCGCACCGCCAGGACGCCCTCGTCGATCAGCCCCTTTGCTGTCGTCCGGCGGAGAATAATCCGCCATTTCATTACTTTCTTTTTCCTCTCGCGAATATGCCGCGAGGACTTGGCGCCGATGCTAACCGCGATGGCGGCCGGGGGCAAGGCTGTTGCGAAGCTGTACCGCACCTGCGCCCTTGACCTCGGTGGCAGCGGAAACTATCTGCGCGCTCTCTCTCCGGCGGCCCTTCAGGCGCGAGTCGGATAGCTGATGCCCCGTCGTCTAATGGTAAGACTACGGACTCTGACTCCGTCAATTGAGGTTCGAATCCTCACGGGGCATCCATCAACGCCTTCCCTGATCGACAAGCGTAGTGGCAAAAGTCACCCGCTCCACTAGAACGTCGGCAACGACATAGACGTTCTTTGGGGGACTCCACATGAAACTGACATCCTTGCTCCTCGGCTGCACCAGCCTTTTGGCATTCCAGCCTTTGCTTGCTCCGGCGGCCCTGGCGCAGGAAGCTCCGCCCGCCGCTGAAGCATCTCCCGCAGCAGATACTGCCAAGGATGACGCCGGGTGGGATATTGCCGCACCCAAAGGGGCCACGATCCGGCAGGTTCCGATTCGGACCGATGAAGGCACGTGGATGGATGTGGATGTATCGCCCGATGGCCGGACCATCGCTTTCTCCATGCT
>NCJP01000081.1 GCA_002278985.1 Erythrobacter sp. 34-65-8 | reverse complement strand
TGGCCTTTTCCTCGTTGCCGGCATAGTTGGCGATCACGGTGTGCCCCTGCTTCTTCAGCCGCTGGCAGATCGCCTCGCCAATGCCGCGCGTGCCGCCCGTGACAATCGCTACTCTTCCCATGATTCCGCTCCCGTATGCCGGTTTGACCTTACGGCCAGTTAGACCCTGCGGCCAGTTTGACCCGACGGAAAGTCTAGGCGAGCGATTCGCACCAGACAAAGAAAAACCCCGCCGGGGCGGGGTCTCTCATACGAATTCAGCGGCAAGCTGCGGCTTTCAGAACCGGAACTGGGTGCCGACGTAAACGGCCTTGTCATCTTCCAGCCCGTCGCTGAGCGGGGCGAGACGGTCACGTTCCTGCGACAGGCGGACCCCGGCGGTCACGTTGAGATTGCGGGTCACGCGGTAGGCACCGCCCACGTCAAGCGACTGTTCGCCCAGCCCCTCCAGCGTGCCACGGGCGCGGCCCTTGGTCTCGGCGGTTTCGAGGGCGAACCGCGGCTGGAAGCGGCTTGGCTTGTCCGCCGCGCCTTCCGAAGGCTTGAAATCAGCAAGGTCAGGCATGGCGACATCGCGCAAACCGGTGGAGATCGACGGTACCTGCGGCTTGGCGAAGCTCTGGTAGCCGCGCGCAATGCCGAGGTTGTAACGGGTGCCGGCCAGCGTGACACTGCGGGTGCCGGCTTCGCCCTGCACCCCGGCCAGAGCCGAACGGACCGAAATCGCACGGGCAGTGTCGCCATCGACGCGGACAGCCACGGTCACCATGCTTTCCCCGTCGGCGACAGCGCCGGCTGGGGTGAAACGGATCGCCTTACCCCGCGCGGCAATCCGGTCCTGCACGCGGCGGGCCAGCGCGGGATCGACATTGGCGGGGGTGAAGGGCGTTGCCTGAACTGTGTCGGACGCGCCCAGGCCCGCGTCGAGCCCGGCCAGCGCAAGCCCGGCAGTCGGCACGGCAAACAGCGCCGCAGCGATCAGCGCCGGCGCAATGCTGCCCATGCCTGAAGTGCCCCGTACGCGTGCCATGTGCCTGCCTTGCCGTTCCTTCCCCGTATGGCTTAAACCGTCATCCAAGCATTTTGTGCCTGAACACGGACTGACCGGCATGGTGTGCCGATCCGAGTCGCGCTCGTCTAGCCGTCGGTTTTGATAGATTCATGACAACGGCTTGGCGACTCTTTCCGGTCTGTGCGCCCAGTCTGTTTTCAAAGTGTTGCATCCGGCACACAGGCCGCGGGGATGGCCGGGCGGGTGCGGGCGAGGATTCAGCCGCAGTTCACGCTGTTCGCCGCTATCCCCGGCCTGTTGGCCGCTCCGTTCGCGCCCCTGTCCGGAGCGGCGATGCATTCCTGCACCCCGCGCCTTGCCGAGCGCGCCGTGCAGGCTATAGAGACCGCAAGACAGTTGAAGGAAGCCACTCTGCCATGACCGCCTCAATCGCGATGCCCCGCATTTCCCTGTCCGGCCGGACGATCGCACGCTCGCTGGTCCTCGGCACGGCGCTGGTCGCGCTTGCAGCGTGCGGAGGGCGGGAGCGCCCGCGCGCCGACCTTGCTGCCAGCCAGGTGACGACCATCGGCGTCAACTCCTACCTCTGGCGCGCCGCGCTGGAAGCGGTCAGCTTCGCACCCCTCCTGCAGGCAGACAGCGCCGGCGGCGTGATCGTGACCGACTGGTACGTCAACCCGGCCAATCCGGGTGAGCGGGTCAAGATGACAGTGGCGATCCTCGATCAGGACCTGCGGGCCGACGCCGTGCGCGTGGCGGCCAGCCGCCAGGTCTCGCAGGGTAGTGGCTGGGTCGATGCCCCGGTTCAGGCTGCAACCGTGCAGCGGCTCGAGGATATTATCCTGACCAAGGCGCGCGATCTGCGTCGCCAGGCGATTCGCGGCTAAGATTTCGTCCCCGCCATGACCGACACTCGTTTCGATCCGTCGCAGGCCGACGGCCGCTGGCAGCGTGCCTGGGACGAGGCGCGCTGCTTCGAGGCTGACAGCAACAGCGCCAAGCCCAAGAGCTACGTGCTGGAGATGTTCCCCTATCCCAGCGGGCGCATCCACATCGGCCACGTGCGCAATTACACCATGGGTGACGTGCTGGCGCGCTACAAGCGGATGCGCGGGTTCGAGGTGCTCCACCCGATGGGGTGGGACGCCTTCGGGATGCCGGCCGAGAATGCGGCGATGGAAAAGGGCGTCCACCCCGGCGGCTGGACCCGCGAGAACATCGCCAACATGAAGGCGCAGCTCAAGCGGATCGGTTTCGCGCTCGACTGGAGCCGCGAATTCGCCACCTGTGACCCGGAATATTACGGCCACGAACAGGCGCTGTTCCTCGACCTCTATGAGGCCGGGCTGGTTTACCGCCGCACCAGCGAGGTCAACTGGGACCCTGTCGACATGACCGTGCTCGCCAACGAGCAGGTGATCGATGGCAAGGGCTGGCGTTCGGGCGCCGAGGTGGAAAAGCGCAAGCTCGACCAGTGGTTCCTCAAGATCACCCACTTCGCCGAAGACCTGCTGGAGGGGCTCGGCACGCTCGACACCTGGCCGGAAAAGGTCCGGCTGATGCAGGAAAACTGGATCGGCAAATCGCAGGGCCTCGAATTCGCGTTCGAGCTCAGCAACGGTGAGCGGCTGCCAGTCTATACCACCCGCCCGGATACGATCTTCGGCGCCACCTTCGTGGCGGTCGCGCCTGACCACCCGGTCGCGCAGGGCGTGGCGATGAACAATTGCGAAGCCGGCAAGTTCATCGACCGCTGCAAGAAGGGCGGCACCACGGCGGCGGAGCTGGAGACGGCAGAGAAGCTCGGGTTCGACACCGGCCTTTCTGCCCGCCACCCGTTCACCGGGGCGAACCTGCCGGTCTTCATCGCCAATTTCGTGCTGATGGATTATGGCACCGGCGCGATCATGGCCGTGCCGGGGCATGACCAGCGCGATTTCGAATTCGCCACCAAGTACCGCCTGCCGATCCCGCGGGTCGTCGCCGCGAGCCTGGCCGATGCCGCTGCGCCGTTCGGCACCGAAGCCGAAGCGGGCGATGGCGTACTCGTCAATTCGCAGTTCCTTGACGGCATGGAGGTCGAGGCCGCCAAGCAGGAAGTGATCGGCCGGGCTGAGCGCGAAGGCTGGGGCAAGGGCACGACCGTGTGGCGCCTGCGTGACTGGGGCGTGTCCCGCCAGCGTTACTGGGGCACCCCGATCCCGTTCATCCATTGTGATTCCTGCGGAGTGGTGCCGGTACCGAAGGACCAGCTGCCCGTTACCCTGCCCGAGGACGTCGATTTCCAGACGCCCGGCAACCCGCTGCTGCGCCACCCGAGCTGGAAGCACACCCAGTGCCCCAAATGCGGGGGCAAGGCGGAGCGGGAGACCGACACGCTCGACACCTTCGTCGACAGCTCGTGGTATTTCCTGCGTTTCGCCAGCCAGCCGGCTGACCGGCCGTTCGATCCGGAGGAAGTGGCGAAATGGCTGCCGGTGGAGCAATATATCGGTGGGATCGAACACGCGATCCTGCACTTGCTCTATGCCCGCTTCTGGACCCGCGCGCTGCAGCACACCGGCAAGCTCGATTTTGCCGAGCCCTTCGCCAGCTTGTTCACGCAAGGCATGGTGACGCACGAGACCTATTCGCGGCGCGACCCGGACAATGGCCAGCGCAGCTATTTCATGCCCGATGACGTGGAGCGGCGCAGCGATTCCGCCGTGCTGCGGGCAGACGGTTTCCCGGTCGAGATCGGCCGGGTGATCAAGATGTCCAAGTCGAAGAAAAACGTGGTCGACCCGGACGCGATCATCGCCAGATACGGCGCAGACGCCGTGCGCTGGTTCATGCTGAGTGACAGCCCGCCGGAACGTGACCTGCCGTGGTCCGAAGCGGGCATTGAAGGGTGCTGGCGCTTCGTCCAGCGGCTGTGGCGCCTGTTCGGCCAGTATGATGCTGCGGCGCAGGGCGAGGATCAGGCCTTGCTGCGCAAGCTGCACCAGACCGTCGCGGCAGTCGCCGAGGATATCGAGGCGCTGTCGTTCAACAAGGCGGTTGCGCGGCTCTATGAACTCGCCAGCGCGGTCGACAAGGCGGCTCCGTCTGCCAGCCGCAGCCATGCCATCCGCACCATGGCGCGGCTGGCCTCGCCGATGATGCCGCACCTGGCCGAAGAAGGCTGGGCAGCGATGGATGGAACCGGCCTGGTGGCCCTGGCCGACTGGCCCGAAGTCGATCCGGCACTGCTGGTGGAGGACGAGGTCACCATAGCCGTCCAGCACATGGGCAAGCTGCGCGACACGCTGACCGCACCCAAGGGCCTGCCGCGCGAGGAGCTCGAAGCGCTTGCCCTTGCCAGCGAGAAAGTGCAGCGTTCGATTGACGGGGCGCCGGTCCGCAAGGTGATCGTGGTGCCCGACAGGCTGGTGAATATCGTCACGTGATCCGCGCTTCTGCCCTCTGTCTGGCACTTCTGTCGCTCTCTGCCTGCGGGCTTTCGCCGATGTATGCAGGCGGCAGCCAGGGCGCGGTGGCGCAGGGGCTGGCGGCGATTGAGGTGCCGATGATCGAAGGGCGGGCAGGGTGGCTGGTCCGCAATGCCCTGATTGACCGGCTTGGCGCAGCCGGTGAGGCCGCGCCGCGTTACCGGCTCGACGTGCGGCTCGATGACCGGCTCGAAGGGCTGGGTGTGCTGAACGATGACACCATCGGGCGAGAGCGGCGCATCCTGCGCGCGCGCTACCAGCTGGTCGACCTGGCCAGCGGGGAAATCCTGCTCGATGCGACCGCCGGATCGGATGCCGGGATCGATGTCGTCTCCAGCGAATACGCCACCATCGCTGCCGAGCAGACTGCGCTGGAAAACCTGGCGCGCGAGGTATCCGGCCGGATAGCGACCCAGATTGCGCTGACACTGCGTAAAGGCCAGTGACGGGGTCCAGTGATGGGGGCCAGTGACGGGAACCGGTGAAGACCAACCAGAAGAATTTTGCCAAGGCCGCGCGTGATGCGGCGCGCACCTGCAAGGTGTTCTTCTTTTGCGGGCCTGACGAATCAGGCGCCTGGGCGGCAGTCAAGACGGTGGTCGATCTCCTGCCCGATGCGGGTGAGCGGGTCGAACTGTCCGGCGCTGACATCCGCCGCGATCCGGTTCTGCTGGCGGACGAGGCGCGGTCCAGTTCTCTGTTTGGCGGGAGCCGCCATATCCTGGTCCGGGCTCAGGGCGACGAGGCGTGCGAGGCGGTCGGCAACCACCTGACCGGTCAGGGCGAGGCCTGTCCGGTACTGATCGTCGCCAGCGGAGCCACCGACAAGTCGCGCACCGCCAAGCTGCTGGAGGCGCGCAGCGATTCGCTGGTGGCGATGTTCTACCCGCCGGAGCTGGCCGATGTTGTCTTTGCCGTGCGGCAGATGGGCGATGCGGCGGGTCTGAAGCTGGGCGGCAATCTGGCGGAACGGATCGCTGGGGCCTGCCTGTTCGACCTGCGGCTGGCCCAGTCGGAAGTCGACAAGCTGGCGCTCTACCTCGACGCATCGCCGCAATCGCCCCGGGCTGCCGATGCGGCTGCGCTCGACGCAATCGGCGCGGCGAGCGAGGAGGACAGCCTCAGTCCGATCGTCAACGCCGCGCTGGGCGGAGACAGGGCGCGGCTCTCGGACGAGATTGCGCGGATGCGCGAACTGTCGCTCAATCCGGTCGGCGTGCTGCTGGCGGTCGAGCGGCGCGCGGCGCAGCTGGCCCAGCTTGCCGCCCGGCTCGGCAACAGCCCGAACGTGCGCGGCTTTGTTTCCAGCGAGACCAAGGCGCGGCGGATCTTCTTCAAGGAAGAGCGCGAGATCGAGGTCCAGCTTGGCATCTGGCGGGGGGATCGGCTGTCACGGCTGGTGGACCGCCTGACCGGGCTGCACCGCGAGCTGATCGGCAACAGCCAGGCCGCCGAAGTCCTGCTGGCGCAGGGGCTGACCGATATTGCCCGCGTGGCCGCCGGGGCCGCCGCAACGCGCCGTCAGGGCTGACCGGCCACTGCGAAGCCGGCACCATCGGGCCAGTGCGGCGCGGCGAGCCCCATGACCTTGAACAACCGACCCATCTGGTCGTCGGCAATCAGCCGGTCGCGTGCCTGGGCAATTTCGCTGCGCAAATGGGGTGCGCGCGTGGCGAGCGCGTCAGCACGGGCCTCGATGCCCAGCGCCCGCAACCAGTCACCCTGGCCGACCGTGCCGAGATGGCGGGCATCGCGCGACTGCGCCACCCGCGCCAGCGTGGCGAAATCGACCAGCGCAGTCAGGTCCGCCTCGCCGGGATCGGCGAAGGGATCGACCTTGCGGTGCTGTGCCACGGCCTGAAGGGTGGACCCGGCGCGCGTTTCGGCATGGCCATAGTCGATGAACAACGCTGCCCCGCCCTGTTCGCGCAGCCGCCCTGCCACTTCGTAGACAGTGGCCGCAGCCCCCGGGCAGGTTTCGAGCACGGTGCCCTCGGCGGCTTCGCGCAGGTCGGCCGGAACGGCGCTGTCCATCGGCTGGCTGCCGGCGACGAACACGAACCGGTCATCCTCCAGCCCCACCATCCGCTCGCGCCAGCCCGCGCCGGTCTTCACCAGTTGCCGGATCGGCAGGGCATCGAGAAATTCGTTCGCCACCAGCAGGACCGGCCCGTCGACCGGGATGGTCGACAGATCATGATGCCAGACTGCGCCGGGCAGCGTTTCCAGCTGCACGTCCTTCAACGCCTGCGAGGTTTCGACAAAGTGGACCCGCGGCGTAAACCCGTAACGGTGGCTGGCGCGCAGGGCATCCTTCGCCAGCGTCCCGCGCCCCGGCCCCAGCTCGACATAATGGACCGGCTCGACGCGCCCGGCCCGCACCCACATGTCGGCGCACCACAGCCCGATCAGCTCGCCGAACATCTGGCTGATCTCGGGCGCGGTGACGAAATCCCCGGCAAGGCCGAGCGGGTCCTTCCCGCCATAGTAGCGCGCGTTGCTCTCGCCCATGAACTGGGCGACGCTGATTGGCCCGGTGTTGCGGATCAGGCGCCGGAAGATCGCGCCGAGCGGCTGGTCATCCTCTCCCATGGTCGTCCTGCCCGGGGCGTCAGGCCGGGGGCGGCCCGCCGGCCAGCTCCGGCCGTCGCAGTGCGCGCACGATCAGGAACAGGCCCACCGCGAACATCGGAATGGTCAGCCACTGGCCCATCGACAGGCCGGTTTCGGCGGCGAATTCCTGCAGGTGCGCGTCTGGTTCACGGAAGAATTCGTTGACGAACCGGGCCACGCCCATGCCGAGGGTGAACACGCCGACCAGCAAGCCCGGGCGGTAGCGCGCGCGGGTGCGCCAGAACAGGTAGAGCAGGATCACGATCAGCGCCAGGCCTTCCAGCCCGGCCTGGTAAAGCTGG
>NCJP01000310.1 GCA_002278985.1 Erythrobacter sp. 34-65-8 | reverse complement strand
TGCTCGACATGAGGCAGATGATCGGCCCCGGTCACCACGAGAGGTGCGGCGAAAAGCATCCGGTCCCCGCACCGTGCCAGCGTCTGTTCGAACAGGCTGGTGGCGCCGACCAGCGGCAGAAACGGTTTTGGCTTGCGCGCACGGCTTCGGGGCCACAAGCGTGTGCCATTACCGCCGCACAATATGACCGGGTGAATCATCGCAATTTGCATCCCATTTTCTGCATCGCGGATTCATAGCCGAGGGCGATTGACAAGCGGTTACACCTGCCCGCCATCATGATGCCGCGCTGAAATCGACACGGTAGCCATAGCGGGCCTCCACCGGGGTGCCATCGCGGGTGGTTGCGGGATTGAACCGGATCTTGCGGGTCACAAGGTCGCACACCATGCCGGTGGTTTGCGGATCGACACTGCTGCGCGCGACCGAGCAGTTTTTCGCGGTGCCATCGGTCCCGACCGTAAAGACCACAGTAACGGATTTGCCGAACCGCGTCGCTCGTCCACCTTCGGGGACAGGGAAATCCCGCGCCTGATCGAGATTGCCTGAGCGGACCGAGGGTTTGGTCGCAATGGCGCCGCCTGCCCCGCTGCCGTCGCGTCCGCTACCGGTGCCATCGCCCTGCCCGGCAGCACCGGTCCCGTCACCGGCCTCCTTTGCCCCTGAATTGTTTGCAGTGCCCTCAGCGGGGGTACGGGGGACGGGTCTGTCCTTGCGCAAGGGAATCTTTGCCTCCGGCGCGCTTTCCGGACGCGGCACTGCTTTGCGGCCCTGTTCGCCCTGGGCGCCTTCATCGGGCACCTGTTGGGTTTCGGGCGGAATGTCCTCCGACGTGGTAATGGTAACCGTGAACGTACTCAGCACGTCCCGCTCGATTGACCGCGTGAAATCAGGGGCAAAAGCGCGCCCGAGACCGTAAATCGCGAGCACGTGAAGCAGTACAATCAGCACCAGAGTGCCCGGTCTGGGCCGGCGTCTGATAGCCGAGAACCCGCTGCTTTCCACCATTCCGCCTCCTTGCAAAGTCATAATGCGCTGCAGGGCCAGGGCCCGCAAGGGGGTGTGCCAACAAAAACGGCGGCCCTCCGCTATGGAGAGCCGCCGCTTTGTGGCTTGGGTGTGGTTACGAATTAGAATTCGTAGCGGACACCAAGCTGGATGCGCCATGCCGAGCTGGAAATGGAGACATTCTCGCGATCATCGGGCTGGAAACCAGTGATGATGTAACGGCCAGCATTGTCGATACCATCACGGTTCGGGTCCACGTTACGATTGGTGTTCAGATCGACCACATCAACAAACTCGTTCCGGAACTTCAGAATGTTGGCATCGCTGTCAACGAAGTTCAGGAAGTTGTCGAAGTCGAGGAACAGCTCCACCCGGTCATCTGCCACGCCGGTCAGGCTGCCGATGAAGGGCAGTTCCTGGCTGAAGCGCAGGTCCAGGTCATAATGCCAGGGATTGGAGCAAGTGTTACGCTTGATCGACTCACCCGGTGTGTAATCACAACCAGAAGCGGCGACATAATCGATCAGAGACTGCACTGCACTGGCGGTCGAGAGCGGAGACACATTGGGATCATTCACCCCGGTCGGGACGTAGAGCAATGCGTTATCCGAACCCGAAGCGCTGTCGTTGAACGAGCCGCCACCATCGAAGGTGAGGCTGTACGGACG
>NCJP01000080.1 GCA_002278985.1 Erythrobacter sp. 34-65-8 | reverse complement strand
GGTGATGCCGATCGCCTCCATCAGCCGCCAGGCATTGGACTTAGTCCCTTCGGAGGTGGCAAAGCCGGGCATGGTGTAGCCGCGAATGGTGCTACGCGGCAGGCCGAGCGCATCGCAGGCCTTGGCCGCGACGATCAGCGCGTGGGTCGAATCGAGCCCGCCCGAAATGCCGATCACCAGCGACTTCGGCTGGGTCGCCTCGATCCGCCGGATCAGGCCCGAGACCTGGATGTTGAACGCCTCGTAGCAATCCTCGTCCAGCTTGTCCTGCCGGTTGGGGACGAAGGGGAAGCGGCGGACCGGGCGGATCAGCCCCTTGTCACCCGGCGTTGGGCGGTGGTCGAAGGCGATCCGGCGATAGCGGTTCTCCGGATGCCCGTCCGCTTCCGCGCCGTCATTGAAGGTGCCCATGCGCTGCCGGTCATTGAGGATGCGTTGGCAGTCGATATCGACCACGCACAGTTCCGGCACCAGGTCAAAGCGGGCGCTTTCGGCCATCAGGTCGCCCAGTTCGTAGATCATGCCCTGCCCGTCCCACGCGAGGTCGGTGGTGCTCTCGCCATGCCCGCTGGCGGAATAGACATAGGCACAGGCCGCGCGCGAGGACTGCGACCGGCACAGCAGGTGCCGCTCGTCCGCCTTGCCGATGGTGATGTTGGAGGCGGAGAGGTTGAGCAAAACGGTTGCCCCGGCCAGCGCGGCGCGGGTGCTAGGGGGCACCGGGGCCCAGAAATCCTCACAGATCTCGATCCCGAACACGAAACCGGGGATCACCGGGTGAGCAAACAGCAGGTCGGTGCCGAACGGCACTTCGCGCCCGCCAAGGGCAATGGTCTGGCCGATCGAATGCCGACCGTGGGCGAACCAGCGCTTCTCGTAATATTCGCGGTAATTGGGCAGGAAGCTCTTGGGCACCACGCCGAGCACGTCGCCCCGGCACAGCGCCAGGGCGCAGTTGTAGACCCGCCCGTTCCGGCGCAGCGGCGCGCCGATCACCAGCACGGTGGCAAGGTCGCGGGTGGCGGCGCAGATGGCGGCGATCTGCGCCTCCACTGCCTCGAGCAAGGCGCCCTGCAGGTGCAGGTCATCGATGGCATAGGCCGACAGCGAAAGCTCCGGGTACAGCACCAGGTCAACCTGCCGCGCTGCTGCTTCGCGCGCCTGCGCCAGGATGCCTTGGGCATTGTAGGCGACATCGGCCGGGCGCAGCAGCGGGGTGGCTGTCGCCACACGGACCAGCCCGTGGGTATGAATGTCGTAGAAGCGGTGCGTCGCGCCCATCGGCCTCTTGTCCTTCGTGTTCACTTGCCCGAGTGCCGGCTCAAGCCAGTCGGCCGGCTGGCACACGCCGAGTTCAGCCAGCCGCTTCTGCACGCCCGGCCGCGCGATCTTGCCCTTGGCTTCCCAGCCATAGACGGTGCGGCTGGGCCATGGTTCCGGCGCACCATAGCGGGCGCCGAACTCCTCCGCCGAAAGCGGCGGGCGGTGCGCTTCGCGCCAGATGCGGATTTTCTCGCCTGCCCGGTGCATGGTCGCTTCGTATCCCCAAAGGATACTAGGCTGCAAGCAAATCCTGCGCGTTCGGGTGTTCGGCCAGCAGGGCCAGCAACGCGCGTTCCTCCCGCGACAGCCAGCGCGTGGCGCGGGGCAGCGCCAGCGGCTCCGCTTCAGGATTGCGGCCAACCCGGTCGATCACTGCCGGGTGGATATAGCTGCGCCGCGCCACCGCCGGGGTATTTCCGAGCCGCTCCGACACGCTGGCCAGCACCTCCTTCAGCGAGAGGGGCTCGCCCCGCGCGTCCAGCAGGCACGACAACGCGATCACACTGCCGTGCCAGGTGCGAAAGTTCTTGGCGGTGAAGCCCTGCCCCATGGTTTCGCGCAGGTAGGTGTTGACGTCATGCGAGCCGACCGCCTGCACATCGCCCGCGTCATCGACATACTGGAACAGGTTCTGCCCCGGCAGGTCCTCCATCCGCCGCACCACCCTTACCAGCGCGGCATCGGTCAGCCGCACTTCGCGCACCTGCCCGCTCTTGCCCTTGTAGCGTAGCCGCAAGGTCCGGCCGGTCACGTCCGCGTGCCGCTTGCGCAGGGTGGTTGCGCCGAAACTGCGATTGTCCCGGGCGTAGCATTCGTTCCCGATCCGGATCGCGCCGAGGTCGAGCAGGCGGATGACGCTGGCGACCGCCCGTTCGCAGGTCAGGCTCCGGGCGGAAAGATCCTCCTCCACCCGCTTGCGGACCAGCGGCAGCAGCGCGCCGAACCGGGCGCAGCCGTCAAACTTCTCGCCTTCGCGGGCGGCGCGGAAATCCGGGTGGTACCGGTACTGCTTGCGCCCGCGCGCATCATACCCCGTGGCCAGGATGTGGCCATTGGGCGCAGGGCAGAACCAGGCGTCGATATAGGCAGGCGGCAGCGCGACGGCATTGAGCCGCCGCTTTTCCGCAGGATCGGTAACCAGCGCGCCGTCAGCCGTATAATAGGCCCAGCCCCGTCCGGCGCGCTTGCGTGTGATGCCGGGAAGGCTATCGTCGACATAGATCAGCTTTGCCATCACACAGGGAAATGCGCGAACCGCGATCCGGCTCCTGACTTGCCAGCCGGCCCGCCAGCCATCACCTTGCATTCACGCAAAGCCGCAACTGCAGGAGCATCACGCGCATGGCCGACGCCGTCTATACCCCGCCGAAAATCTGGGCCAACGACACCGAGAACGGCGGCCGCTTTGCCAGCATCAACCGCCCCACCGCCGGTGCCCGCGAGGATCGCGACCTGCCGGTGGGCGAGCACCCGCTGCAGCTCTATTCGCTGGCCACGCCCAACGGGGTCAAGGTCACGATCATGCTGGAGGAGCTGATCGAGGCCGGGCACGATGCGGAGTACGATGCATGGACGGTCAACATCAGCCAGGGTGATCAATTCACCAGCGGCTTTGTCGGCGTAAACCCCAACAGCAAGATCCCCGCCCTGCTCGACCGGAGCGGGCCGGAGCCGCTCCGCCTGTTCGAATCGGGCGCGATCCTGATCCACCTGGCCGAGAAATTCGGTGCCTTCTATCCCGCTGACCAGACCCGCGCCGAAGTGCTCAGCTGGCTGTTCTGGCAGGTTGGCAGCGCGCCGTTCATCGGCGGCGGCTTCGGCCATTTCTACGCCTACGCCCCGGAAAAGTACGAATACCCGATCAACCGCTATGCGATGGAAACCAAGCGCCTGTTCGACGTGGCCGACCAGCGGCTGGCGCAGAGCCGGTTCCTGGGCGGCGACGACTATACCGTGGCCGACATGGCGACCTTCCCGTGGCTCGCCCCGTTCGTGGAAGGCAACATCTACAATGACGCGGCCACCTTCCTGTCGATCCACGAGTACGAAAACGTTGCCCGCTGGGTGGCCGAGATCAACGCCCGGCCCGCCGTTCGGCGCGGGCGGATCGTGAACAAGGTGTGGGGCGAGGAAAACCAGCAGCTGGCCGAGCGCCATTCGGCCGCCGACTTCGCAGGCAAGGACATCTGACCACCCCCATGCCGCGCGCTGCGCCATTCGCATCACCGGACAAGAGCCGCGTCGGTGTGGCCGAGAAACTGGGCTATGGCGTGGGAGACCTGGCCAACGGGCTCTATCTCAATTTCTTCGGCTTCTTCCTGCTCTACTTCTTCGTCGATCTGGGGGGCCTGGCCCCGGCGGCAGTGGGGCTGATGCTGCTGCTGACCAAGCTGGTCGACGCGGTGACCGATCCGATGATGGGCGCGCTCGCTGACCGGACGCGAACCCGCTGGGGCCGATACCGCCCTTACCTGCTGTGGGGCGCGATACCGCTGGGCATCACCGGCACCGCCGTGTTCGCCGCGCCTGCCAGCCTGAGCACCGGCGAGACGCTGGTCTGGGCCTATGCCACCTACACCCTCGCCATGCTCGCCTACACCATGGTCAACGTGCCTTATGGCGGGCTGCTCGGGGTGATTTCTCCCAAAGCCAGCGAGCGGGCCAGCGTCGCGGCCTACCGGATGGTGTTCTCCTCGCTGGCGGGGATCGCCATCGGCGTCCTCGGCACCACCCTGGTGCGCGAGCTGGGCGGCGGGGACGAGGCGCGCGGGATCTTCCTGACCATGGCCTGCATCGCGGCGGTCGGAACGGCCTGCATCCTGGTGACTTTTGCCACCACGCGAGAACGGATACCCCATCCCGCAGTCAACGGATCGGTGCTGGGAGACATGTCCGCGCTGGTCCGCACCGGGCCGTGGCTGGCAGTGGCGGCCGCGGCCATTCTCGGCGTGCTGGCAATCGCCTCGCGCGCGGGCAGCGCGCTGTTCTGGTTCAAGTATGTTGCGGGCGACGATGGCACGCCGGTGCTGCTGTTCCTAGACCGGGTGGCGCTGTTCTACACCGCGCTGGCACTGGGGCAGGTGACCGGGGTGATTGCTGGCAACCTGCTCCAGCGCCGGTTCGAGAAGCGCGACCTGGTGATCGCTGCCGGTGCGCTCAAGGTGATCGGCATTGTCGTCTTCTACCTCGTTCCGCTCGATGCGGTGTGGTGGCAGACTCTGGCGCAGCTGGTGGTGGGCATCGGCTTCGGGGTGCTGATGGTGCTGGCCTTTGCCATGTTCACCGACATTGCCGAATACGTCGACTGGAAAACCGGCCTGCAGATGACCGGGCTGGTCGTCTCCGCCTCGATCTTCGCGGTCAAGGCGGGGGTGGCGTTCGGCTCGGCGGTGCCGGGCTTCCTGTTCAGCGCCACCGGTTTTGTGGCGGGCGTATCGCAGAGCCCCGAGGCGCTGCTGGGGATCGAGTTCGCCTTCGCACTGGTGCCGGTCATGGCGCTGCTTCCGGCGGCGATCGCCATGCTGTTCTACCGGCTCGACCGGGCGACGGTGGCACAGCTCGAAACAGAACTTGCCGCGCGGCGCGGCTGAGCGAAAGCCCCCTTCACATCACCGATTGAGCCGCTATAGGGGCGCGCTCGCACGCACGTGCCTGCTGGGGTGTAGCCAAGCGGTAAGGCAGCGGTTTTTGGTACCGCCATGCGCAGGTTCGAATCCTGCCACCCCAGCCAGTTTTTCCGAAGCCGGTTTTGCGAAAAACGTCGGTTCAGCCAGCCTCGGCCTCTCCTTCGGCAAGGCGTTCCTTCACACCCTGCAACAGGTCGGCGATGCGCTGGGCGTTGACGCCGAGATCACTGGTGCCGACCCGCGAGGTGGAGCGCACGTCGATCACGCTGCCGCCCTGCTCGCCCGCCCGCACGCGGACCACGACATCGTCAAGGAAGCTGTACCAGAACACCTCGGCCGTGCCTTCGACCTGGCCGGCTGCCTCGTCCACCGTCACATCATCAAACCCGCGCGCGATCATCGCCGCTTCCACCGCCCGCAGCGCCGCCGCCGGTTCCGCCGCCACCGCCAGCGGGGCAAGGTCGGGATAGCCTTCGGCAATCAGCTGGGCGCCGGTCTTGTCCGCCACTTCGGCATTGCCCTTCCACTTGTCGAACTGGCCGAGCGGGGCGTCGAACGGGTTCAGTGCATTGGCACCTTCGGCCTCGCGTTCCTCCACCAGGGCAGCGGAGAACATCGGCGCGTCGGCCGGATTGGTGGTCACGTCATAGATGAAGGGCACGCTGCCCGCCGTACTGCGCAGCTGGCCGAGCCCGGCGAACACCGCAGCCGGGATGGCCAGCGCAACCAGCGCGGCGACCCAGCCGGTGCGCGGCGCACGAAACAGGGTGGCGACCAGCGCCGCTGCGCCGAGGAGGGCGGTCAGCCCCAACATGGGCAAGGCCGGGGTCATGGTCAGCGTGGCAAAGCCGGTGATCGGGCTCCACAGGCCGAGCTTGGCACCGAACATGGCGATAGCAAACCACAGGATCATCGCGATGGACAGGGCCAGGGCAATACGGGCGAAGCGGGCGCGTTTGGTCATGGCCCGCGTGATGCCTCTTTCCCGCATTCTCCGCAAGCTGCCAGACTTGCCAAGCGCACCCGCCCGGCACATTGCGGGCGCAAGCAATCCAGGGAGAGACCATGAACAACATCGTGCTTTACGGCAGCCCGCTTTCGCCCTTCGTGCGCAAGGCAGCCGCTTTGCTGGAGGAAAAGGGCGTCGGCTATGACATCGAGGCGGTCGACGTGTTCAACCCGCCCGAGTGGTTCGTGGCGATCAGCCCGCTGAAGCGCATTCCCGTGCTGCGCGACCGCTCCATCGCGGCCGAGGGTGTGGACGGCACGATCCCCGATTCCTCGGCCCTGTGCGCCTATATCGAGCGCAAGCATCCGGAGCCCGCCTGCTACGGTGACAGCCCCTTTGCCCATGGCCGGGCGCTGTGGATCGAGGAATTTGCCGATACCACGCTGGCCGCTGCGGGCGGCCTGGGCATCTTCCGTCCGCTGGCCTTCCCGGCGATGCAGGGCAAACCGCCCGAGGTGGACAAGGCGCGCAAGACCTGGGCCGAAGACCTGCCGCGCCACTATGATTACCTGGAGGCCGAGCTGGCCGGGCGGGACTGGCTGGCAGGGGCAAGCTTTTCCATCGCAGACATTGCGGTGGCCGTGCAGCTGATGCAGATCACCCTGGTGGCCGAGGTCGACTTCGCAGCGCGCTGGCCGGGCCTTGCGGCCCATCTGGAACGGTGCCTGGCGCGCGGCACCTTCGATGCCGTCTATGCGAAAGCGGAAAAGTTCGTGCGGCGGGCGCTGCCGGAATGGGTGGCGCTCTAGCCGCCTGTCCAGTCCTGCTCCGGCTGCGGGTTGTTGGGCACCAGGATCAGCGTCTGCCCTTCCACCCGCCAGCTGGCGAGGCGGGAGAGGAGGTTCATCCCGATCACGTTGGTCTCGCCCAGGTTGGCCACGATCACCGTGTCCAGCCCGCGCGCCACGACATTGCCGAAGCGCAGCTCCTCGACCGTGCCGATATCGGCCGAGATCGTGCCATTGGCGGTCTTGAGGGTGATCGGGATGCCGCCAGTGCGCGGCTCCAGCCCGATCCGCTCGGCAGTGCCGGTCGAGACCGCAGTCAGGGTCGCCCCGGTGTCGACCATGAAGGTGACCGGCTCATTGCCCACCTGTGCAGTGATCCAGAAGTGCCCGTCACGGCCCATCGGCACGCGGGTTTCGCCGCCCTCGACCACCTGTTTGAAATGACGGTAAAAAAGCGTCAATAAAAGCGTGCGGATATGCGCGCCGTCGACGTCGGCATCGGTCATGATGACGATCTTATGATAGCGGAGCTTTTCGAGAGAAAACTCATCGCCGATCGCGGTGCCGATCGCGACAACAAGCGCCCGAATCTCGGTGTTCGCAAGCATCTTGTCGAGCCGCGCCCGTTCGACATTCAAAATTTTTCCGCGCAACGGCAGAATAGCCTGCGTGTGGCGGTTCCTCCCCTGCTTCGCCGTACCGCCGGCGGAATCGCCTTCGAC
>NCJP01000079.1 GCA_002278985.1 Erythrobacter sp. 34-65-8 | reverse complement strand
AGCACGGTCAGTTCGGCCCCGGTACCGGAAAAGGCCTTCTCGCACGCTTCGACGAAGCTGACCGGAAAAATCTTGTTGCCCGGCTCGGCCACCAGATTGCGGGTAAACTCCACCCCGTCGGCCAGCGCGGCTTCGACCGCCCAGACGGTTTCGGTTCCCTCGGGCGCGCCGACCACGGTCGCTTTTGCCAGGGTGATCTTCTGCTCGTCCTTCAGCTTGGTGCGATAGGCGTCATGCCGCCAGCTGCGCAGGCGCAGGCCCAGCAGCACGGAGGCAGCGCCCGCCGCGTCAAGCCCGGCACCGGTCAGGTCGATGGCAATGTCCGTTTCGCCCGAAGTCAGGTACTTCGCGGCCAGGGCCGCTCCGGCCTTTTCCAGCCCTGCGGCGCGGTCTGCTGCAGCAGCCTTGCCCGCTCCCGCCAGCGCAAGACGGACCACTTTGCCCTGCCGTTCGACGAACGCCTCGAACAGCTGGCCTTCATTTCCCTTGAAGCGCGCCACCTTGGCGCCGGCGGTCACGGCTGGCTCCAGCCCTTCGGGCAGGGTATCGCCCGACACTACGTGTGCGACCAATCCGGCGTTGGTGGGCAAAGTCGAAGTGAAAGCTATCTGCATGGTTGCTCCGGGTGCTCGGGGCCTGTGGTGTGGCGCGCGCCAGCTCTGCCCCTGGAAAGGATGCGATTGCGATTAGGCCGAGGGAGTGCGATAGGCAAGCCATGCTCCCCGCCTATGTGACCATCGTGCAGGCGCCTTGTCGCCGCTTGCTGCGGGCCAGTATTCCCGCATTCGTGCTCGCCCTGGGGTGTGCCGCCCCGGCGCTGGCGCAGGAGCCGGCGAGCCGCATGATCGAGGCTGGTCGGGCAATCGATTTCGAGGCGGACAGCCTGTCCTACGAGTCGGACACCGACATGATCCGCGCTGCGGGCGATGTCGTCCTGCGCAGCGATGACCAGTCGGTTCGCGCCAACGAAGTGGTGTGGGACCGCAAGGCCGGCACCATCACGGCAATCGGCAACGTGCGGTTTGTCGATCAGCAAGGCAACCAGCTGTTCACCGAACAGGTCGAGCTGACCGACAAGTTCGAAGCCGGCGCCATGTCGGAGCTGCTGATTGCCCTGCGCGAAGGGGGCCGCCTGGCCGCCCGCTCGGGCGAGCGGGGCGACGATGGATTGGTGGTCCTGACCGATGCCGCCTACAGCGCCTGCGCCGTGGTCGACGGCGACGGATGCCCGCGCAACCCCAGCTGGCGCATCACGGCTGACCGGGTGGTCTATGATCCGGAGGGAAAGCAGGTCCGCTTTACCGGCGCATACCTGGAGCTGTTCGGCGCGCGCATCCTGCCGATCCCGGGCCTGTCCGTCCGCACCGATGGCGGGCCGGTATCGGGCCTGCTGATCCCCGATATCCGCGTGTCCCAATCGAACGGGGTGGAGATTTCGGGCAGCTATTACTGGAGGATGGCTGACAACAAGGACCTCACGCTGGGGGCCTACCTGTTTACCGAAGCGCCGCCGATGGCCTCTGCCCAATGGCGGCACCTGACGTCCAAGGGTGCCTATCAGATCACCGGCTACGGAACCTATAGCCAGCGGGTGTCAGACATAACCGGCGTGCCCTTCCGGGAAAACGATCCGCGCGGTTACCTGGAGGCCAACGGCCGGTTCCAGTTTGACCCCAACTGGAGCTTCACCGGTTCGGTCCGGCTGGCCAGTGACCGCACCTTCCTGCGCCGCTACGACATCAGCCGGGATGATCGCCTGCGCTCCACCTTCGCACTGGAGCGGGTGGACGAGACATCGTACCTCTCGGTCGAAGGCTGGGCCACCCAGACCCTGCGCCTTGGCCAGCCGCAAGGCCAGGTGCCGGTAGCCCTGCCGCTGATCGACTACCGCCGCCGCATCGCCGACCCCACCGGGCTTGGCGGCACGCTTGAGCTCCAGCTCAACACCCTCGCGATCACCCGCGACGAGGGGCAGGACACCCAGCGCGCCTTTGCCGGGGCGCGGTGGGATCTGCGCCGGATCACCGCGCTCGGCCAGATGGTTACCCTGACCGGGCTGGTGCGCGGCGATGTCTATCATTCGGACGAGAACGGCCTGACGGCAACGGCAGCCTATCGCGGCAATCCGGGCTGGCAGGCCCGCGGCATCGCGCTGGGCGCACTGGACATTCAGTGGCCCTTCGTGGGTCAGGCTTTTGGCGGAACGCAGGTCTTCACCCCCCGGGTCCAGCTGGTCGCCACCCCGCCGATCCGCAACCTGGCTGTTCCCAATGAGGATGCGCGCGCGATTGACCTGGAAGATTCCAACCTCTTCTCGCTCAACCGCTTCCCGGGCTATGACCGGTTCGAGGACGGAGCGCGGGTCACGTACGGGTTCGACTGGGAACTGCAGATTCCCGACTGGCGGATCCGCTCCACCATCGGGCAGTCCTACCGGCTCGACAACGATCCGCTCGTGCTGGTCGATGGCACGGGCCTCAGCGACCGGGTCAGTGACTTTGTCGGCCGGACCGAGGTGCGCTACCGCGATTTCCTCAAGCTCACCCACCGTTTCCGGCTCGACAAGGACAGCTTCTCGGTCCGCCGCAACGAATTCGACGCCACCGTGGGCTCGCGCCGGACATATGCCGAAATCGGCTACCTGCGCCTCAACCGGGACATTGCGGCCGGGATCGAGGATCTGCAGGACCGCGAAGAGCTGCGACTGGCCGGGCGGGTGGCCTTTGCACGTTACTGGTCGGTGTTCGGATCGGGCGTCTTCAACCTGACCGACCGCAGCGAAGATCCCACCTTCACTTCCGACGGGTTCGATCCGGTTCGCACCCGTCTGGGGGTCGCCTACCAGGACGATTGCCTCGAAATGGGCCTGACCTGGCGCCGCGACTATATCGACGCCGGCGATGCCCGCCGCGGCGATACCTTCCAGATCTATTTCTCCCTGCGCAATCTCGGCTTCCGCTAGGGTTGCGGAGTTTGCGGCAGGGGCGATTGTCGGGACGGCGCAAAGCCGCTATCCGACCGGCTACTCAGCCCGTGTTAAGCCTGTCCGAGGCAGATGCGCGGCGAACAGACAGCAGCGCCGGTGGCGCGGAACAGACGGAACGTATCAGGTGACAGCACTCACATTCGGCCGCATTCTCGGTGCCGTGGCATCCTTCGGGCTGGTTCTCGGCCCCGTCGCCGCGCAGGCCCAGCAGGTAAACAACCCGCTCGGCATCCCGGATAACGTCAACATCCTGCGCCAGAACGATCCCAACAGCCGCAAGCCGACCGCCGTGGTCAACGGATCGGTCATCACCGGCACTGACGTGGACCACCGTGTGGCGCTCGTCGCGGCTGCCTCGCAGGCAGAGATCCCGCCCGAGGAAATGGCCCGCCTGCGGATGCAGGTGCTGCGCAACCTGATCGATGAAACCCTGCAGATCCAGGAAGCCGCTGCGCAGGAAATCGAGATTACCCAGGCCGAAATCGATACCCGTTATGCCGATGTGGCCAGCCGCAGCTTCAATTCCGATCCCAAGGCAATGGACGCCTACCTGATCTCCATCGGGTCCAGCCCGGCCGCGCTCAAGCGCCAGATCCAGGGCGAAATCGCCTGGCAGCGCCTGCTCGGGCGCAACGTCGCACCGTTCATCAACGTATCCGACGAAGAGGTGCGAGAAGTACTCAAGCGCCTCGAGGAAACCCGGGGCAGCGACGAATACCGGGTGGGTGAGATTTTCCTCTCCTCCACCCCCGAAACCCGTGAAGCGGTGGGGCAGAACGCCACCCGCATCGTGGAGCAACTGCGCCAGGGCGGCAGCTTTGTTGCCTATGCACGCCAGTTCTCCGAAGCGACCACGGCTGCTGTCGGCGGTGATCTGGGCTGGATCCGGCTGGCACAGCTCCAGTCTCCCCAGCTTGAAGAGGTCGTGCGCGAAATGCAGCCGGGCCAGCTGATGGGTCCGGTGGAGATTCCCGGCGGATACTGGATCGTTTACCTGATCGACCGGCGCAAGGTGCTGATGGCTGATCCGCGTGACGCCATGCTCAGCCTGAAACAGGTCGCCATTGCCTTCCCGGCAGGCACCAGCGAAGCAGCCGCAACCGCCCGGATCGAGGCGTTCGGGCTGGCGGTCCAGTCGATTCGCGGTTGCGGTGACGTGGAGCGCGCAGCGCAGACAGTCGGGGCTGAGGTGGTCACCAACAACGACATCAAGGTCGGCCAGCTTCCGCCGCAGCTCCAGACCAGCATTCTGGCCATGCAGATCGGCGAGGCGACCCCGCTGTTCGGCTCGCTGGAGGACGGTGTCCGCACACTGGTGCTGTGCGGCCGCGATGACCCGCAGACACAGGGCGGGCCGGACTTCGATACGATGCTGGCGCAGATGGAAGACGAGCGCATCAACAAGCGTGCCCAGCGTTACCTGCGTGACCTGCGGAACGACGCGTTCATCGAATACAATTGAACCCGCTCGCCCTATCGCTCGGTGATCCTGCCGGAGTTGGCCCCGAGCTGATCGTACAGGCATGGCAGCAACGGGCCGCGGAACAGCTGCCGCCTTTCCTGGTCGCTGGCGGGCAAGGTGTGCTCGCTGATGCCGCCCGGGCGCAGGGGGCGGGCGTGGCGATAATCCCGATCGACGAACCGGGCGACGCGCTCGGGGTCTTTGCTGAAGGAATCCCGGTGCTTGGCGCCGCTGGCACAGGCTGGCGGCCCGGGGTGCCCGACAGCGACGGTGCCTGGCTGGCCTGGGAATCGCTCAAATGGGCCACCGCCCTTGCGCGCGATGGCAAGGCTTGCGCCATCGTCACGGCGCCGGTTTCCAAGGCGGCGCTGACAGCAGTGGGCTTCTCGTTCCCCGGCCAGACCGAGTTTCTCGCCCATGCCTGCGGAATTCCTGAAAGCCAGGCGGTGATGATGCTGGCCGGCCCCAACCTGCGGACCGTCCCGCTCACCATCCACTGTGCACTGGCCGATGTGCCCAGGCTCCTCAGCGAAGATCTGATCGTGAGCCGCGGGCGTGCCGTTGCTGCCGCTCTCACCCGCGATTTCGGGATCGCGCACCCCCGCATCGCTGTCACCGGCCTCAACCCCCATGCCGGCGAAGGCGGCGTTTTCGGGCGCGAAGAAATCGACCTGATCGCCCCCGCGATCGCGCGCCTCCGCAGCGAAGGGATCGATGCCAGCGGCCCCCATCCGGCTGACGCGCTGTTCGCCCCGCACAAACGGAGCTCGTTCGATGTGGCCCTGTGCATGTACCACGACCAGGCGCTGATCCCGGTCAAGGCGCTCGATTTCGACAGCGGAGTCAACGTCACCCTGGGGCTCCCGATCATCCGCACCAGCCCGGATCATGGCACCGCATTCGACATCGCGGGCAAGGGCCTGGCGCATCCCGGCGCGCTGATTGCAGCAATCCGCATGGCGGGCGAAATGGCCACCCGGCGCGCGGATACCCGAACAGTCGATGCCTGATCTCCCCCCCTTGCGGGACGTCATTGCCCGCCACGGCCTCTCCGCCACCAAGGCGCTGGGGCAGAACTTCCTGTTCGACGCACACCTGCTTGACCGGATTGCCGCAATCCCCGGCGATCTGGCAGGACAACAGGTGCTGGAGGTGGGCCCCGGCCCGGGCGGGCTGACCCGCGCGCTGCTGAAGGCCGGTGCCACGGTCACGGCGATCGAAATGGACCGCCGCTGCCTTCCGGCCCTGGACGAACTGGGCGAAGCCTTTCCCGGCAAGCTGCGGGTAATCGAAGGTGACGCCATGAAGGTCGCCCACCGTATTGAAGGGCCGTTCCACGTCGTCGCCAACCTGCCTTACAACGTCGGCACTGCGCTGCTGATCGGTTGGCTTTCAGGCGCGGTCTGGCCCCCGCAATGGGCCAGCCTGACGCTGATGTTCCAGCTGGAGGTGGCGCAGCGGATCGTCGCTGCGGCGGATAGCGATGCTTACGGGCGGCTGGCGGTGCTGGCGCAGTGGCGCAGCGAGGCGCGGCTGGCGATGAAGGTCCACCGCAGCGCCTTCACCCCGCCCCCCAAGGTGATGAGCGCGGTGGTCCACCTGACCCCCACCCAGATGCCGGAAGGCGTGACGCCCCGCACCCTCGAACGCCTGACCGAGGCCGCCTTTGGCCAGCGCCGCAAAATGCTGCGCCAGAGCCTCAAGGGCATGCCCGGCGCGCTCGACGCGCTGCGGACGGTCGGCATCGACGAAACCCGCCGGGCGGAAACCCTTTCGGTGCAGGAGTTCGTCGCAGTCGCGCGCGTGCTGGGTTAACCCCGCTGGCAGGGATAGCGTTCGGTCAGGGCATTGTAGGCGGTTGAGGCGGCGGTCCAGTCGGCCTTGTCCGGGTTGCGGCGCATGTAGTCGGCGTAGATCGAGCCGAGCTGGCTGACGTCAAGGGTCGCCGCGTTGCACAGCACTGGCGGACCCCAGCGGTTGTCCACGTGCATCGCCATGGCATCGGCAATGCCCATCAGATAACTGCGACAGGCCAGCTGCTCACCAGCTTCCAGAGCTACGCACGAGGTGTAGAGACCGCGCGCCACCAGGAAACCACCACTCGAGGCGACGCCTTGTTGCCCCTGCCGGGCTTGCCCCTGCTGGGCTTGCTGGGCTGCCACCGGCACGCTAACGAGGCCAGCGAGCAGGCAGGCAATTACGGCTTTCTTCATACGACTCTGTCTCCGAACGTGCCGAAGGTTAGCCGCCAGCCGCCTTCTTCGCCAGACGCCATTGATGGAGCAGCGGTTCGGTATAGCCGCTCGGCTGCTCGACGCCGTTGAACACCAGATCGCAGGCGGCGCGGAAAGCCGCGCCGTCCTCGTTGCCGACCAGCGGGACATAGGCCGGATCGCCCGCATTCTGCGCGTCAACCTTGGCGGCCATGCGGCGCAAGCTGTCCATCACCTGTTCGCGGGTGGCGACGCCATGGAGCAGCCAGTTGGCCATGTGCTGGCTGGAAATCCGCAAGGTGGCGCGGTCCTCCATCAGGCCGACATCGTTGATGTCCGGCACCTTGGAGCAGCCCACCCCGGCATCGATCCAGCGAACCACATAGCCGAGCAGGCCTTGCGCGTTGTTGTCCAGTTCCTCGCGCACTTCCTCTTCCGACCAGTTGGTCCCGTCAGCCAGCGGAATGGCAAGCAGATCATCCAGCGGCGGGATTTCGGGCTGATCCGGACGGCGGTGGGCCATGGCCATTTCGCGCATCAGGCGCAGCAGGTGATCACGCTCGAAGGCGTGCAGCGTAAGTTGCTTTGCCTCGTTGAAGTTGAGCGGGCAGATGGGCGCTTGCCGGCGGTCGGGCGCCCGGCGCCGGTCCGTCATTGGTGCGGCGTCATGGATCAACACGCTCGGACCGTCGCACATGAGGAACTCGCGCTGGATGCGATTCTGCAGTTCGCGAATGTTGCCCGGCCA
>NCJP01000309.1 GCA_002278985.1 Erythrobacter sp. 34-65-8 | reverse complement strand
GCTGGCGGCTGATGCGCTCGGCTGGCTTGATGCTGTCTCCGCACAGGCTTCCCTGCTCGCCCTCGTCGATTACCTCGTGCCCGCGCTCACCGCCGGGCGGCGGTTTGCGCTGGCGTGGGAAGAGGCCAAATCGCGCGAGGGCCTGATCGATTTCGACGACCAGATCCGCCGCGCCGCCAGCCTGCTCGCCTCGCCTGACCTGGGCCCGTGGATCCGCTTCAAGCTGGACCGGCAGTTCGACCACATCCTGATCGACGAAGCGCAGGATACGAACGCCGCGCAATGGTCGATCATCAGAGCCCTGACCGACGACTTTTTCAGCGGGGAAGGGCAGCGCGAAGGCCGGCAGCGCACCATTTTCGTGGTGGGGGATTACAAGCAGGCCATCTTCGGGTTTCAGGGCACCAGCCCAGACAACTTCGAGAAAGCGCGCGAGGAGTTTGACCTGGTGATCGGCGCGGTTGCGCGCAACGCCGGGGCGATGAGGCCGCCGGTCGAGCGCAAGGGGCTCCAGGCACTTGGCCTAGGTCGGTCCTACCGCACTTCGCAGCCGGTGCTGGATTTCGTCGATGCCGCGATCGCCGCAATCGGTGCGCCGAACTTCGGACTGCGGCAGGGCGCGGAAACGCATACCGGCTTCGACCGGCCGGGCCAGGTGGTGGTCTGGCCCGCCTTGCGCGCACAGGCCGATGATGAGGAAGGGGACGAGAGCGAAGCCGAAGGGCCGGACTGGTTTTCTGAACCTGAACGGCGCATGGCAGACCGGATCGCGGATCAGGTCCGGCACTGGCTCGACCACGGGTTTCCCCTCGTCAAGGACGCAGGCAATCCCCGCAATGCCGGGCCGGGCGATATCATGGTGCTGGTGCGCAAGCGGCGGGAACTCGCTGGGCTGATCGTGGCCCGGCTCTATGCAGCGGGAGTTCCGGTGGCGGGGGTTGACCGGCTGCGGCTCGGCGCTCCGCTGGCGGTGAAAGACCTGATGGCGGCATTGCGCTTCGCCGCCCAGCCGCTCGACGACCTGAGCCTGGCGAACCTGCTTGTCTCGCCCCTGCTGGGCTGGACGCAGGAACAACTGCTGGAGCATGGATGGCGGCCCAAGGGCGAGGCCCAGTGGGACCATCTTCGCCGGTCGGATCATCCCGATGCGATGGCGGTGGCCGATCAGTTGCGCGATCTGCTGCGGCGCGCGGATACAGAGCCGCCGCAGGCCTTGCTCTACTGGCTTCTGGTTGGCCCGTGGGGCGGGCGGCGCAAGCTGGTTGCCCGCCTCGGGACCGAAGCCAACGATCCGATCGACGAACTGCTCAACGCGGCCAATGCCTATGCTGCCAGCCACACTGCCAGCCTTGCCGGTTTCATCCGCTGGTTCGACAGCGGCGAGGGCGAGCTGAAGCGCGAGGCGGGGGCGAGCAAAGGGCTGGTCCGGGTCATGACCGCGCACGGATCAAAAGGGCTGCAAGCGCCGATCGTGATCCTGGCCGATGCAACCGGCGACCCGGACCGGTCGCCGACCCGCGGGCTTGCCTTGCCGGATGCGCATTCGGGTCAGGCGGAAATCCCGCTGCCCCCCTTGCGCAAGGACCAGAAGGTCGGCCCGGTGGCCGAAGTAGAGGAGGCCGCGAAGCGGGCTGAGCGCGAAGAACACTGGCGCCTGCTCTACGTCGCCATGACCCGCGCCGA
>NCJP01000308.1 GCA_002278985.1 Erythrobacter sp. 34-65-8 | reverse complement strand
CAGGGTGTCGCCTTGGGCAGGCGCATAGAGATAGGCTGCCGGGCGCCCGTCAATCCACAGCAGGAATCCCCGCACCATGTCCTGTTCGGCCAGCGCGGTCATCACGGGCAGGCTGTTCTCCGGTAAGCCCGAGGCTAGTAGGCGCTCCTGGTAGCTGGCCGCCGAGATGGCGCGGGCATGGGGGAAGAACTCGGCCATGTCGGAAGGCGTGCGATACATCCTGACGTCGATCGTGCCTTCGGCGTATTGCGCCAGCTTGCGATGCTTGCGGCGCAGGGTCTGCCGGGTATTGCCTGACAGGCCCGCCAGCCAGCCTTCGTAACCCGCTTGCAGATCGACGTAGCTGCGCTCGTATCTCTGACGCAGCAGCGGGAGGTACGGGCTATCCGACAGCAGTTCGGCTGCGTGCTGTTCTGGCAAGGCCCTGAGCTTGTAGCCCTGGGCGGTGTCAACCAGCCGGGGCAGGGTGGGGCAATGTTCCGCCATGGCTTCGGCCAGGGTCATCGAATGGCGCCACAGCGGCAGGACAATCCGCCCCAGCCTGCGCCCGGAGACGTCGAAAGCGATGATTACATCGGCGAGAATGAAGTCGTTTCCGGCAGCGGCCACCGGCCCGGCCTGCGAGCGGGTCGCAGCGGGCGGCGCACCGGTCCAGACTGACCGGGCCATCGGTGGGGGAAGCGCCGACATGAGCAGGAATATCGCTCAGCCGCGTAAAGTTTCAGTTAGCCATGTTGCCGTGCGACGGACATGATTCGGCCTAGGCCATTCAGCCTTCGCTGCCATGCCCCAGCGCGAGGTAATCGGCGCTCTGCATTTCCATCAGGCGGCTGACGGTCCGCTCGAACTCGAACGCCCCGTCGCCGGACGGATAGAGGTCCTGCGGAGCGGCGGCCGCTGTGGCGAACAGCTTGACTTTGTGCTCATAAAGCGCGTCGACCAGCGTCACGAACCGGGCCGCCTCGTTGCGGTTTTCCGGCCCCATCTGCGGAATGCCGACCAGGATGACGGTGTGATAAGTGCGCGCAATGGCCAGATAATCGGGCGCGCCGCGGGCATCGGCGCACAGCTTTTTGAAGCTGAACACCGCCACGCCCTTGAGGCTCTTGGGCACGTGCAGTGTGCGCTTGCCCCCCACGTCCAGTTCGGCGGAGGGGACATGCGCCGCATCTTCCGGCGCATAGTCGGTTAGACGGAAGAAGGCTTCGCGCACTTTGGCGGTGGCTTCGTCACCCAGCGGGCAATGCCAGGTGTCCAGCCCGGCCATGCGCTCCAGCCGGTAATCGACCGGGCCATTGAGCGGCAGCACGTCGAGCCGTTCCTTGACCAGCGCGATGAACGGCAGGAAGTGCTCGCGGTTGAGGCCATCCTTGTAGAGGTCATCGGGCGGGCGGTTGGAGGTGGTGACCACGGTTACGCCGAGATCGACCATCAGCGCGCGGAACAGGCGGCTCATGATCGCCGCGTCGGCAGTGTTGTTGACGACCATCTCGTCAAAGCACAGGCAACGCACACCTTCGGCAAGGCGGGCCGCCACCGGCGGGATCGGGTCGCCCAGCTTCTTGGCCCGCTCCTCGCGCAGCAGGGCGTGAACCTCCTGCATGAAGGCGTGGAAATGTGCGCGGCGCTTGTCGGTGATTGCCAGCGTGTCGTGGAACAGGTCCATCAGCATGGACTTGCCGCGCCC
>NCJP01000307.1 GCA_002278985.1 Erythrobacter sp. 34-65-8 | reverse complement strand
ACCAGCAAGCCCGGGCGGTAGCGCGCGCGGGTGCGCCAGAACAGGTAGAGCAGGATCACGATCAGCGCCAGGCCTTCCAGCCCGGCCTGGTAAAGCTGGCTGGGGTGGCGGGCTAGGCCGCTCGTCAGGCATTCGGTCTCGCTGTGGCGCAGGTCGCAGAACTCCATCGCCCAGGCAACATCGGTGGCGCGGCCCCACAGCTCGCCGTTGACGAAGTTGGCGAGCCGCCCGAAGAACATCCCGAACGGCACGCAGACGGCGATATAGTCGGCCACCCGCAGGAAGCTGAGCCCGGCGCGCAGGCCGACCCAGGCGATCGCCGCCAGCACGCCCAGTACCCCGCCGTGGAAGCTCATCCCGCCGTCCCACAACCGGAGCAGTTCCCAGCTGACCCAGCCGTCTCCGCCGAAGCTGACGAACAGTTCCGGGCGATAGAACAGGGCATAGCCGAACCGGCCGCCCAGGATGATGCCGAGCGTGCAGTAGAAGAACAGGTCCTCCGCATGGCGCTGCGCCATCGGCGCGCCCGGTGCCTTGATCATCCGCGTCAGGTGCCAGTAACCGAGCACGATCCCGGCGAGATAGGCCAGGCTGTACCAGCGCAGTTCGAAGAAACCGAGGTCGATCCCCTTGGTCAGGCCAAGGTCGATCCACTGCATGGCAGGTTCGGTTCCGGTTGCTGCGATTGACGTGGCGGCAAGTAGTGACAGCACGATGGGAAGCCCCTAGGTATGGATCAAACTGACAGGTCCGGCTTTTCCAGCGGCTTTGGCACAGCCGGGGGTTTGACGAAACCCCGCAGGGAAAGTCTTGCCCGATCACGCAATGGAGAGGACAAAAATGCCGACTGAGCTCGACACGACCCTTGATGCCATCATGGACCGGCTCACCGCGCCGGGCGCGCCTGCTGAAACCGTCCCGTTCGAACGCAAGGGTGTGTCCATTCCGGCGCTGAAGAATGCGCCGCCAAGCCTGGCGCATTACTTCGGCCACTACTGCATGCAGCACAAGGATGCGGTGTTCCTGGTGGATGGCGAATGCCGCCTCACTTTCGGGCAGACTTACGATGCTGCCCGCCACGTCGCGGCCGGGTTGCTGGTCCGCCACAGCCTCAAGCGGGGCGACCGGGTCGGGATCGCGGCCCGCAATTCGGCCAACTGGATCGTGCTCTACATGGGCGTCATCATGGCGGGCGGCTGCGCCACCTTGCTCAACGGGTTTTCCAATGGCGAGGAACTGGCCGATGCGGTGGACCTGGTCGAAGCCAGGCTGGTGCTGGCCGATACGGCCCGTGCCGCGCGGCTCGACGGGATCGAGCACGGCGCCGAAGTCGTGCTGTTCAGCCATGATTGCGAGCCTGCCGAAGGCCTCGCCAATGTCTGGGGTGATCCGGCGGCGGTGACGCTGCCCGATCTGGGGCCGGACGACCTGGCGACGCTGCTTTACACCTCCGGTTCGACCGGTCGCTCCAAGGGGGCCTATTCCGATCACCGCGGCGTCGTGCACGGGGCGATGAGCTATGCGCTCCAGTCGCTCATGGCGTTCAGCTATCTCGACGCGGGCGGCAATGCGCCGACCACCCAGGCCTGCGCCCTCTTGGCCGTGCCGCTGTTCCATGTAACCGGCGAAGTGCCGCTGTTCCTGCTCTCGCTGAAGGCCGGCGGCGTCGGCCTCAACCTCACCGCCGCC
>NCJP01000306.1 GCA_002278985.1 Erythrobacter sp. 34-65-8 | reverse complement strand
CCCCGCGCGGGCGCGCGCGAGCAGGTGGAGCAGATTGCCGCCAGTCCGGTTGCGCGGGTGGTCTATGTGAGCTGCAATCCGGCGAGCTGGGCACGTGATGCAGCGCGGCTGGTAGAGGCTGGCTTCCGGCTCGATCAGGTCCGCGCGGTCGGGCAGTTCCGCTGGTCGACCCATGTCGAGCTGACCAGCCTGTTCGTGCGTTAGCGTTTCAAGGCTTCCAGCACCTGCGTAAACAGCCAGTCCCGCGCATGCGGTTCGACATAGGCATGGCTCGCGCCCTCGCAGCGGCGAATGCGGGGATCGTCCTTGCCCCATCGGCTTTCGAAGAGCTGGCCGGTGCGGTCAGCCGTGGCGACGAGGAAAGTCACCTCTCCAGCAAAGTTGTCGATCCCCAGCCGCATGGCTTCCGCCAGCGAGCTGGGGGGGGGAGCGGCGCGCGCGGCCTGCTTCAGCCCGCCGAACAGCTTGCGCAAGTCCACTCCGCCCCGCAGCAGCCGCAGGACTTCCCTCGGGTTCCTGAGCTTTTCGAGATAGCGGGCGCGGATCGCTTCGGGCGGCGGTGCCTCAGCCGTTTCGCACTCGCCGGTGCCGCTTTCGGCCTTCCCGTCGATGGTCCATGGGTTGGAGAGCAGCAGGGCCTCGCAGCCCGCCCCGCCTGCCAGCATGAGCGCACTGGCTGCATCGCAATTGCCGAAGCCGATAACCCGGGTGATGGCCGGGCACATGGCCCGGAATGTAGCAAGGGCGGCCTCGGTATCGGCTTTGCTTGCCTCAAAGCCGGCGTTGGCGCCGTCGCTGTCTCCGGTGCCGCTGCGATCAAAGCGGAACACCGGATAGCCCGCTTGGGCGATTCTTGCGCTGAGCAGGGCCTGACCCGAGAATGCCCCGGCGCGGATCTCGTTGCCGCCGGTAACCAGCAGCAGCCCGGTCGAGCCGGGAGCTGCATCCAGTGTGCCCGCGAGCCGGGTCGCCCCGTTGTCGAACGTCAGCGGCAGGCGGTTCATGCCGGGCGCATCCCGATGGCGATAATAGCCGCCAGCGCATCGGCCTGCGCCCTGTCGTGATCCGGCTCGGCCCGCAGCCACAAGCCGCTGCCGCCGGTATCCGCCAGCCCGAGGTCGGTCAGGCGGGTGACTTCGGGCGGGCTGGCCTGTTCCAGTTCGCGGAAGAACTCCGCCCCCATCCGCCAGCCTGCCAGTTCAATCCCTTCCCTGCGCGCGGTGGCTTGCAGGGCTTCCAGCGTTTCCTCACGGCCCGCCTCTTTCGCAGCGATGGTGCGCGCCCGAAGCATCGAGCGCAGGACCGAGCGGCCGTTGACCGGGGCAAAGCGCCAGCCAGGCAAGTTGCCGGTATCGAGCAGCGCCCCGCCGCGGATGGCAAGCACGTGGGTGGGCCGGAAATGTTCCATCGCGGTGATGGCGGATTCGCACCAGTGCTCGAGAGTCTGCTGCTCGAGCGGCTGGAGGCTTTCGTTGCAGCCCGGCAAGTCCGGCAGGACACTGTCGATGCCCGAGAGGTCGAGCCGGTGCATCACCTCGGCCGTCTGTCGGCGCAGCTTGTTGGCTTCATCGAACAGCGCAGGCAGGACGAGCAGGCGGCGCGGACGGTCAGCCAGGAAGCTGAGCGCGCTTTCCATATGGACGCCGCCGCCGATCGTCGGGCAGGGCCATTGGGTGTAGCCCCGGTTGCTCAGCGCAC
>NCJP01000078.1 GCA_002278985.1 Erythrobacter sp. 34-65-8 | reverse complement strand
AATCAAGACTCTCTCCATTCGCGCAGCATGTGCTTGGCGATCTGGAGCTGGAGGATCTGCGTCGTCCCTTCGTAGATGCGGTAGATGCGGGCATCGCGGAAGAACCGCTCGGCATCGTATTCGGCAAGATACCCTGCCCCGCCGTAGATCTGCACCACCCGGTCGACCACCCGGCCGCACATTTCGGAAGCGAAGACCTTGAACGCGGCGGCCTTGACCAGGATATTCTCGCCCGCATCGGCGCGGGCGGTCACGTCGGCCATCATGCATTCGGCAGCGTAGATTTCGGTCTCGCTCTCGGCCAGCATCTGCTGGATCAGCTGGAAGTTGGCGATCGGTTCGCCAAAGGCCTTGCGCTCGTTGGCATAACGCAGCGCGGAATCGAGCGCGCGGCGGGCATAACCGGTGCTGGCCGCGCCGACCGAGATGCGGCCATTGTCGAGGCTCTTCATCGCGAACACGAAGCCCTGGCCGGTTTCCCCGCCGAGCAGTGCCTCGCCGGGCACATGGACATCCTCCAGGATCACGTCCGAAATATGCGCCCCGGCCTGGCCCATCTTCTTGTCCGGGCTGCCGGTCGAGACGCCGGGCGTGTCCATCGGCACGATGAAGGCGGAAACATGGGCGTTCTTGGGCAGGGCCTCCTTCTCCGTGCGCGCCATGATCAGGGCGACATCGGCGTGCGGGGCATTGGTGATGTAGCGCTTGGTGCCGTTGAGGATCCAGCCGTTGCCAGACGGGTCGGGACGGGCGAAGGTCTGCATCGCCGCGCTGTCGGAGCCGGAGCCGGGCTCGGTCAGGCCGAAGCAGGCAATCGCGCCGCCCGCGATGCGCGGCCACCATTCCGCCTTCTGTGCATCGGTGCCGCCGTTCTTGATCGCGGAATTGAACATGCCGACGTTGATCGAAAAGATCGAACGAAAGGCAGGCGCGGCATAGCTCATGCACCTGACCGTGCGCGCATATTGCGTGGTGTTGAGCCCGGCGCCGCCGAATTCTTCCGGCACGGTCAGGCCGAACAGGCCCATATCCTTCATTTCCTGCAGGATATCGTCCGGCACGCGGTCATTCTCGATCGTGTCGCGCTCGGCCGGGATCAGCCGTTCGCGCACATAGCGATCGAGCTGGTCGATGAACTGCTCGAAGGTTTCGGGGTCCATACCGTTCTGGCTGATGCCGGCCTGGCTCATGGCGATCGGGCTCCTCTTGTGATCGGCTTGTTTATTATTGTGCGGGCGGTGCCGGAGCGGGCGTTTCGGCGCTGGTTGCTTCGCCCTCAACTGCGGGATTGGATAGCGCTTCGGGCGGCAAGCGCCGCTGCTCGAGCATCTCGGCGGCTTCGTCGAGTGCGCGGGCTTCGTCCACTGTCACCCCGCCCGGCCCGGGGTCATTCCCGGACGGTCCGCAACCGCCCAGAGCCAGCACGGCCAGTATCGTTCCGAAACGCATCATGGGCGCGACCATAGCGGACGCGCCGCAAAGGAAAAGCGGGCGAATCGGTTGCCCGATCCGCCCGCCCTGTTTCCTTGCCCGATGCAGCGCTTACTCGGTGGCGGCTTCGGCTTCTTCCGCAGCGGCGGCAGCGACTGCAGCGGCAGCTTCTTCAGCGGCAGCACCGGCCTCGTCGGCCGACTGGTTGGCGGCATCTTCGCCAGCCGGTTCCGGAGTGGCGGTCGCAGCCGGATCGGCGACCGGCTCGGCCGTGACATCAGCCATGGCTTCGTCGGCAGGCAGTTCGACGGTGTCGGCTTCGGCTTCTTCGGAGGCGTCATCGGCGCTGCCGCACGCAGCCAGCGAAAGTGCGAAAGCGGCAGCGGCGGCGGCCTTGAGGATTGTCTTCATGAGTATCTCCCTGGAGTGGTGGATGGGTTGCGGGCCTGAATAGCGCGGGCGCCGGAACGCTTCAAACGGGAAAACGGCCTGCCCACGGTTTCCTGCACTGCCCCGCTGTGCCATCGCCGCCGGGCCATGCCGCTGTCAGACAATCCCACTGCGCCCGCGCCTTACCAGCCGGGGCCCGATCCGCTCGAACAGGCGCGCGCGCGATTGCAGGCCCTGTTCGGGTTCAGCGATTTTCGCGGTCGGCAGGGCGATGTCGTCAAGCGCGTGCTGGCCGGGCCATCGACCTTGGCCGTGATGCCGACCGGGGCGGGCAAGTCGCTGACCTACCAGCTTCCCGCCACCATGCTGCCCGGCACCTGCGTGGTGGTGTCGCCGCTGATCGCGCTGATGCATGACCAGCTGCGGGCCGCCCGTGCCAACGGCATCCGCGCAGCCACGCTGACCAGCCAGGATGCGGACTGGCGCGAGACGGTCGAGGCCTATCGGGCCGGGGCGCTCGACCTGCTCTATGTGGCACCGGAGCGGGCCAGCCAGCCGGGTTTCCGTGATCTGCTCGGCTCCGCTCCGCTGGCACTGTTCGCCGTCGACGAGGCGCACTGCGTGTCCGAATGGGGGCACGACTTCCGCCCCGATTACCGCCTGCTTGGCCCGATGATGGACCTCTATCCCGGCGTGCCCCGGCTGGCGCTGACGGCGACTGCCGATGCGCGCACCCGTGCCGATATTCTCGCCCAGCTCGGCATCCCCGAACAGGGCATGATCGTGGCCGGGTTCGACCGGCCGAACATCCGTTATGCCTTGCGCCACCGCGATAACCCGGTGCGCCAGCTTACGGCCCTGATGGCGGCGCATCCCGGGCCGGGGATTGTCTATGTGCCCACCCGCCGCAAGGCCGAGGAACTGGCGGACAAGCTGGCCGCCGCCACCCGCCGCCGGGTGCTGCCCTACCATGCCGGGCTGGAGCCTGAGGTGCGCGCGGCCAATCAGGCCGCTTTCGTCGACAGCGAGGACATGGTGATGGTCGCCACCGTCGCCTTCGGGATGGGGATCGACAAGCCCGACGTGCGCTTCGTTGCCCACGCCGGCATCCCCAAGTCGATCGAGGCCTATTACCAGGAAACCGGCCGTGCCGGGCGCGACGGCGATCCGGCCGAGGCGCTGCTGCTGTGGGGTGCGGGCGACTTTGCCATGGCTCGCCAGCGACTGGCCGAGGTTCCGGCCGAGCGCCAGGCCGGGGAGCGCGTCCGGCTCGATGCGCTCGCCGGGCTGGTGGAGACGGCGGGCTGCCGCCGCGCGGTGCTGCTGCGCCATTTCGGCGAGGACCCGCCCGCTGCCTGCGGCAATTGCGACAACTGCCTTGAAGCCCCCGGGGTGACCGACGCGACCGATACCGCGCGCAAGCTGCTCTCGGCGGTCTATCGCACGGGGCAGAGCTTCGGCCTCGGCCATATCCAGAAAGTGCTGACCGGTGCCAGCGATGACCGTATCCGTCAGCGCGGGCATGACCAGCTGAGCGTGTTCGGGATTGTCGGGGGAGACGAAGCCCGCCTGCTCCAGCCGCTGGCGCGGGCCTTGCAGGCGCGGGGCTGCCTGGCGGCGAACGAGCATGGCGGGCTGGCGCTGGCTGGTGATGCCAGGGCGATCCTCAAAGGCGAACGCACGGTGGAAATCGTGCTGCCGCCCAAGGGCAAGCGCAAGGCCGCTGCCGAGGCCAACCCGGTGGGCGACCCGCTGTTCGATGCCCTGCGCGAGCTGCGGCGGGACCTGGCGAAGGATGCGCAGGTGCCGCCCTACGTCATTTTCCACGATGCCACCTTGCGCGAAATGGTGCGGCTGCGGCCGGGATCGCTGGCAGAGCTGGGCGAAGTCCCCGGCGTCGGAAGCCGCAAGCTGGATGCCTACGGGGAATACTTCCTCGACGTGATCATGCGGCACTGAATCATACGGCCTGAGCCGCCGCCCGCTGTCCGATCAGCGGGACAGCAGGACCGGCATTGTCAGGCCGGCGAACAGATCGCTGGTCGCACTGCCAAGCACCCAGCGGCGCAGGTTCGAATGGCCGAACCCGCCCATCACCAGCAGCGCGGCGCCGCGTGCATGGGCCTCGTCCTGCAAGGCAGCGGCAATGCTGCGCGAGCCCAGCTCGGCCACGCTGTGGCGGGCTGTCAACCCGCGCCGGGCGCTGGTGGTCACCAGCAGGCTTTCGGCCAGATCGGCAGGCAGGTCCTTCTCGCCGCTGATGGTGAGGAAATCGGCCGCATCGAGATCGAGCAGGGCCACGGCATCGCCCAGCGCCCGCGCTGCAGCTGCGGTGCTGTCCCAGGCCACGGCAGCCTGCGATCCGCCTGCGCCCGCGCCATGGCTCTGCGGCACCAGCAGCACCGGGCGGCCGCTTTCGAACAGTAAATGCTCGGCAATGTTGCGCTCGCTCAGCATGCTGCTGTCATCCGTCCCGGTCACGATCAGGTCGTGCAGCCGGGCCTGCTGGCAGATGGCCTCGTGCACCGTCATCGCATGAGAGTGGCTGGTCACGGTCTGGCAATCGACGCCGGCCGTCCGCGCCGCTTCGGCGATACCCTGGGCCACTGCCGCTGCATCGGTGTCACGCCCCGGCGTGGTCACATCGAGCGGCACGACAAAGGCGGTGAGAGTGGCGCCGTGGTTGCGGGCAAGATCGATCGCCAGGGCAGACGGACCGGCCTGCGCGCTGCCCGTTTCGGCGGGAGCAAACAGGAATATCGAACGAAGGCTCATGATACGCTTTCCTTATGCCTTGGCCGCTGGCTCGGTTTCGTCACCGCGGGTCTTCCACAGCGAATAGCCGATTCCCGCCGCGATCAGGCCCAGGGTTACACCCAGGCTGAGCAGCGGCGGAAACTTGGTTCCGCCCAGCAGGAAATCGGAAACGAAGATCTTCGAGCCGATGAAGATCAGCACCACCGCCAGCGCATACTTGAGATAGTGGAAGCGGTGGATCATCGCAGCCAGCGCGAAGTAGAGCGCGCGCAGGCCGAGGATGGCCATGATGTTGCTGGTGTAGACGATGAACGTGTCGGTGGTGATGGCAAAGATCGCCGGCACCGAATCGATCGCGAACACCAGGTCGGCGAGGTTTATCACCACCAACGCCAGCAGCAGCGGGGTCGCCGCCAGCGCCAGCTTGCCGGTTTTCGCGTCCGGCACGCGGACGATGAACTTCTGCCCGTGCAGATCGGGCGTCACCCGCATGTGCCGGGCAATCCACTTGATCGCCGCGTTGTTGGCCAGGTCCGGATCGCTGTCGTCGGTGAACAGCATTTTCACCCCGGTCACGATCAGGAAGCCGGCGAACAGGTAGAGCACCCAGTAAGCCTGCTCGACCAGCGCCGCGCCGCCCGCAATCATCAGCCCGCGCAGCACGATGACGGCGAGAATGCCCCACAACAGGGCGCGGTACTGGTATTTGCGCGGGATCGCGAAGTAGGTGAAGATCAAGCTGATGACGAACACGTTGTCGATCGAGAGCGCCTTTTCGATGAAGTACCCGGTATAGTACTTCATGCCGAGGTCGGCCCCGCGCTCGAACCAGATCCACACGCCGTAAACCATCGCCACTGCGATGTAGAAGACGCTCAGGCGGAGCGATTCGGCGATGCCGAGTTCGCGGTCTTCCTTGTGCAGGATGCCCAGGTCGAAAGCGGTCAGGGCCAGCACCAGGGTGATGAACACGCCCCAGAACCATACCGGGGTACCGAGCCAGTCGGCGAGGAGGAATTCGGGCAAGGGTAGCTCCCTGAAACGCGGTTTCGGTCTCGTTCGATCGGAGGCGCCGGGCTTGTGGAGCCACTCAGCCGGCGGGTCAGACTGACCCTGTGCTGCGCTGAGTCGGCACTATCCGATTGCGGTCCGACATCGCGCCGCGACCACCCAAAGGGCAACCGCAGGCGCCAGAGGGGCCCGGTCCGCTTCTCCCCAATGGGCCTGTCCATCCGCGGCTTCAAGGGGGGATTGACACTAATCGTAATCTGACATTAATATGATATCAGAATTAATCAGGGGGTTTCATCAATGTCAGCTTTACCAGGTTCCATGGCGGCCAGCCGCGAATCCGGCGCCCGCACCAGCAACGGCTTTGTCCTGCTGGCGGTTATGCTTGCCGCGATCATCGTGGGGGTTCTCGCGCTCGGTTTCGAGAACGTGGGCCTGAAGCTGGCGCTGATCATTCCCGCCGCAGTTGCGGCATTGCTGATCCTGTGCGGGTTCTTCATGCTGCAACCCAACCAGGCGGTGGTGGTGACCCTGTTCGGAGCCTATCGCGGCACCGAGCGGACCGGCGGGCTGCGCTGGGTCTGGCCGTGGATGATGCGCACCAAGCTGTCGGTCCGGGCGCACAACGTTCATTCGGAACGGGTCAAGATCAACGATCTGCGCGGCAACCCGATTGAAATCGCCTGCAACGTCGTCTGGCGCGTGGCCGACACTGCCCAGGCGGTGTTCGATGTCGATGACTACAAGGAATTCGTCGAGATCCAGATCGAGGCCGGCCTGCGCACGGTCGGCGCGCGGCACCCTTACGACGACATGAGCGACGAGGACGAGACGACCCTGCGTGGCAGCGCCGACGTGGTCAACCGCGAGCTGTGCGAGGAGCTGAACGAACGGCTCAAGGTCGCCGGTATCGTGGTCGACGAGGCCGGGTTGACCCACTTGGCCTATGCGCCGGAGATTGCCGGGGCAATGCTGCGCCGCCAGCAGGCCGACGCGGTGATCGCGGCGCGCAAGAAAGTGGTGATCGGCGCTGTGGGCATGGTGGAGGATGCGCTGGCAAAGCTCAGCGCGGACGGCATCGTCGACCTCGACGACGAGCGCAAGGCGGCGATGGTGTCCAACCTGATGGTGGTTCTGTGCGGGGACCGGGAAGCCCAGCCAGTGGTCAATGCAGGGACGCTCTACCAATAGAGCGCCGCACCAGCCCACCATGCCCACCAACTCATCCCGGAAATCCTTCGCTCTCCGTCTCGACCCTGCGGTTCACGCTGCGGTCGAGCGGCTGGCGGCTGGCGAATTGCGCTCGCTCAATGCCCAGATCGAGATTCTGCTGCATGAGGCGCTCAGGACGCGCGGGATCGAAGTGGTCAGAACCCCTGCCCCAAGACGGGGCCGTCCGCCGGCTACAGTGAAGGGAGACGACAGATGATCAGATGGATGCACCGGCTAATCGGCTGCGGTGCCCTGCTGCTGGCTGCAACCGTGCCGGCGGGTGCGGAACCGGGAGGGCCCCGGGTCGATAGTGCAGGTATGGAACTGGAAGCACCCGGACCGCTGGGTTCGCTCAAAGGAACGTATCGGCCGCCTGCGCAGGGCAAGCCCGTGGCGCTGATCATCCCCGGATCGGGGCCGACCGACCGTGACGGCAACAATCCGGCCGGTCTCGCCTCGTCCACTTATCGCCTGCTGGCCGAAGGTCTGGCGCAGCGCGGCATCGGCACGCTGCGAATCGACAAGCGCGGGATGTTCGGCAGCGCGGGCGCAGTGGCTGATCCCAACGCGGTGACAATTGACGATTACGTGGCCGACATCGCCCGGTGGAAAGCTGCCGCTCTGGCCCGGTCGGCGCGCGACTGTGTCTGGCTGATCGGCCACAGCGAAGGGGGCTGGTTGCTCTGGCA
>NCJP01000077.1:7533-10491 GCA_002278985.1 Erythrobacter sp. 34-65-8 | reverse complement strand
TCGATCTCCGCGCCCATTGCCACCAGCAGGTTGCACAGGTCGACGATTTCGGGCTCGCGCGCAGCGTTGAACAGGCGGCAGGTGCCGTTGGCCAGCACGGCCGCCATCACCGCGTTCTCGGTCGCGCCGACCGAGACCACGGGAAAATCGAACTCGCCCCCTGGCAGACCACCATCGGGCGCAATCGCCTTCACATAGCCGGCAGCGAGCTCGATCACCGCGCCGAACGCGGCCAGCGCCTGGAGGTGGAGGTCGATCGGCCGGTCACCAATGGCGCAGCCGCCCGGCAGCGAGACCGTCGCCTCGCCCATCCGCGCCAGCATCGGGCCAAGCACCAGGATCGAGGCGCGCATCTTGCGCACCAGGTCATAGGGCGCGACGGTGGAGGTGATCCGGGTCGCCTCCATGCTCATCACCCGCCCGAAATCTTCGGGGCGCGTGCCCTGGATCACGGTGGTCACCCCGAACTGGTTCATCAGGTGCTGGAACCCGTCGATATCCGCCAGGCGCGGCAGGTTGCGCAGGGTGACCGGTTCCTCAGTCAGCAGGGCGCAGGGGATCAGGGTCAGTGCGGAGTTCTTCGCGCCTGAGATCGGGATGGTGCCGGAAAGGCGATTCCCGCCCCGGATGATAAGCTTGTCCATGGGCCAGCGTTTAGCCGGAATCGCGCTTCACGCAACTGTCACGCAGAGCGGCGATGGAGGCGGCAGTTGCGCGGCGGGAACCCCCGTCCTATCGCGAGGTTCCATGACCATGCAGACATCGACCGGCCACAAGCCCATCCGTACCGCCGTGTTCCCCGTTGCCGGGCTCGGCACCCGTTTCCTGCCCGCGACCAAGGCCATCCCCAAGGAGATGCTGCCGATCGTCGACCGCCCGCTGATCCAGTATGCGGTGGACGAGGCGCGCGAGGCGGGGATCGAGCAGATGATCTTCGTCACCGGGCGCGGCAAGAGCGCGATCGAGGACCATTTCGACATCGCCTTCGAGCTGGAAAAGACCATGTCCGAACGCGGCAAGAGCCTGGCGGTGCTCGAACCGACCCGGCTCGGCCCGGGCAACTGCGCCTATGTCCGCCAGCAGGAACCGCTCGGCCTCGGCCATGCAATCTGGTGTGCCCGCTCGATCGTGGGGGATGAACCCTTCGCGATCTTCCTGCCCGACGAATTCATGCACGCCCACCCCGGCGGGGATGGCTGCATGAAGCAGATGGTGGAAGCTTACAACGAAGTGGGCGGCAACCTGCTGTCGGTGCTGGAAGTGCCGCGGGAACAGGTCTCCAGCTACGGCGTGATCGATCCGGGCGCCGAGGTATCAGGGGGGCACGGCGCGCTGACCGAAGTGCGCGGGCTGGTGGAAAAGCCCCCGGTCGATCAGGCCCCGTCCAACAAGATCATTTCCGGGCGCTATATCCTCCAGCCTGAAGTGATGCGGGTGCTGGAACGCCAGGAAAAGGGTGCCGGGGGCGAAATCCAGCTGACCGACGCGATGGCGCAGATGATCGGCACCCAGCCGTTCCACGCCGTGACCTTCAATGGCCGCCGGTTCGACTGCGGCAGCAAACTCGGCTTCGTCGAGGCAACGCTGGCGCTGGCACTGGAGCGCGAGGACATGGGCGCCGACGTGCGGGCGATGGCGCAGCGGCTGCTGCAATAACGCGGCGGCTGGGGTAGCAAAGCCCTCTCCCCCTGCGGGAGAGGGTTGGGAGAGGGGTCTGGAGCGCAGCTCCGGCCTGAACCGTTGCCGCCCCCTCTCAACTCCGCCTGGCGAACAAGTTCGCAAGTCTGCCTATCTCTCCCGCAAGGGGAGAAAGGGACTGTCAGTCCGCCCCCGCGCCAGCCTTCCGGGCAGCGCGGCGGTTGGTCTGCCGGTTCTTTGCTGCGCCCAGCCGCTCCAGCGGGTTCACCAGCGCCTCGTAACGCCCGAACAGGTGTTCCACCCGGTCGCGGTCGCTGGCGAAGGGGGCGGGGCGGTAGAGACGGTCAACGGCGGCATCGAGCGCGGCGTGCGCCTTGCGCAGATCGGCTGGCATGGTGTCGGGATCATACAGATCGGCAAGGCTGGAGGTAGGATAGGCGGCGCGGGCATTGAGCACGGCTTGCGCCAGCGCTTCGACCTTGTCACGCTGCGCGGGGGACGCGTCCGGCCATGGGAAGGTGTTGTAGACTAGCGCATTGGAATAGCGATAGTCGCTCTTGAGCCGCCCGCCTACGTGCCCAAGCCAAGCCATGTGCATCGCGCTTGTCAGAACCCCAAAGTGCCAAGGGGTGACGTTTTCCATCGCCCTCACGAGGTTGCTAGGGATGGTTGGGGGTTCCAACCAGCCAATCGGCACATATTGCCGTCGCTCAGAACTCACTTCTGGCACGACGAGAAACGGCGATTTTGGGATAGTCGTGAAGGCAAATTCAGCTGGCGTTCTGGCCAGATCGCGCGTGACTTGCCGCTGGCTCTTTTCCCGAAATTCCCGGACGTTTGCGAGGATCGCTTTGCAGTCCGGCGCACGTCGCAACTCTGGCCCCGCGTCTTGAAGCGCCAAAATCCATCGTTCGCCGCCGTTAATGTATTCCACCGAGCCAATAAATGGGCGGACGAAATCCGCGAGGTCAGGATTCCGGGCCAGAAAATCAGCCCTTTGTTGACGATCAAAGATCAGATGGCCGCCATCAATGGGTTGCGAACCATATCGAAGCTCCGGAGCGCCATTGATCGGCTTGCTGGTAGAAGCGACGACCAAATGCCGGTTAGCGACACTCCGGGCATCGAACAGGTAGGCGGTAAGTGCGCTATGCTTACTCTCCACCGGATCGCCTTTGATGTCGGGATAGGAAAACAGCCTTTTCTCGGCTGGTTCATGGTCGCGGTGCGCTAGCCCTACTATAACCACATGCACATGGGCCTTGCCCCGCGCCTCGCTGCCCCAGCTGAAAGTGCGATGCGCAAAGGCAATCTCCAGCC
>NCJP01000077.1:0-7501 GCA_002278985.1 Erythrobacter sp. 34-65-8 | reverse complement strand
AACCGGTCGAACAGGATCGGCCAAAGCTGCGCCACCTGTTCGCCCTGACAGATTGAATTGGTCGCAACGAAGGCCACGCGGATGCGGCGGTTTCCGCGCACATCCTCCCCGGCACGGGGAGGGGGACCATCCGCAGGATGGTGGAGGGGATTTGCCCCATCGGCAAGGCCTGTAACGCGGACTCCCCTCCGTCACGCGCTGCGCGCGTGCCACCTCCCCGTTTCGGGGAGGATCCATTGAGATATTGCCCCGCCTTGATGAACCACGCCGCGACATAATCGAGCGTCCCGCCACTGCCGCCCAGCCCCGCAATCCGGCGCACCTGCGCGCGCTGAAGCTCGCTCTGGAACTTCGCACCGACAAAAGGCGGGTTGCCCATGATGTAGGCGCATTTCTCCGGCGGTAGAAGCGCGCTCCAGTCCGTCTCCAACGCATCGGCATGGAGAATGTGGGCGGAATCCTTGAGCGGGATGCGGGCGTAATTGAGCCGGAAAGCCTCGTTGATTTCGTTGTTGGCGATATGGTCCATCATCCACATGGCCACCTCGGCAATGCGGGCCGGGAATTCCTCGTATTCGATGCCGTAGAACTGATCGACCGTGACGCGCGACAGCAGCGCCGCGTCTATTTGCTGGTCGCCATATTGCGCCTTCAGGCATTCCAGTTCCAAGCGCCGGATTTCACGATAGGCAATGACAAGGAAATTGCCGCAGCCGCAGGCCGGATCGAAAAATGTCAGCCGGGTGAGCTTGTCCTGAAACTTCGCGAGCTCCCGCTCCCGCGCTGTCTTGCGGGCGGTGATGCTGGCCAGTTCCGCCTTCAGATCATCAAGAAACAGCGGGCCGATAACCTTCAGGATATTGGCTTCCGTGGTGTAGTGCGCGCCCTTGGCCCGGCGCTGCTTGGCATCCATGACAGACTGGAACAGCGAGCCGAAAATGGCAGGGGAAACGCCGGACCAGTCATGGCGGCACGCGTCCAGCAAATGCTTCCGCATGGTGGCATCGAAGTGCGGCGTTCTGAGCCGTCCTGCGAACAGCTGACCATTGATGTAGGGAAAGGCATTCAATTCGGCTTGCAGCGTCGTCTGGCGGGTATTCTCCGGCGTATCCAGCACGTCAAACAGATCATTGAGAATGCGGCCCACATTGCTGCCATCGGGCCGTGTGTCGTTTTCGATCAGCTGGAGGAAAATGTCCTTCGGCTGGAAAATGCCCGTATCGTCCGCAAACAGACAGAACAGCAGGCGGACCAGCAATTGCTCCAGATCATGGCCGCGATAGCCGGATTCCTCCAGCGCATAATGCAGCTTGCCCATCAATTCGGCCGCCTTGATGGTAACGCCCGCTTGGGTTTCGAAACTGACCTTGCGGCCCAGCATGAAATCGAATGCGGTGACATGCTTGTGCAGGTCTGGCAGGGCGAACTTCAATTCCCGCCCTGTTTCCAGATCGAGCAGCCGCCAGCGCTGGAAATCACAGGTGAGCACGTATTGCGGCTGGTCCGTGGGGTGGATGCCCGCAAGGTAATCCAGCGCCTGCCCTTGCGCCCGGTCCAGATCGAGATTGCTGCTTTTCTGTTCGACCAGCAGGGTGCCGGGCCAAAACAAATCGATGAAGCCATGCTTTTGGGAAAGCAGCTTTACCCGTTGTTCGTAGATCGCCACCTGCTTGCGCCTGATGCCGAAAATTTCGAAAAACTCGTTGTAGAAGGTCTGCGTTTCGCCCTTTTCGTAATGGGCGTGCTGCCATTCCTCGCTGAAGGCCTTGGCGCGCCGCTTTATTTCATCCCAGCCTAGCCGCATCACCCATCCTTTAGACCATCAAGCGATGTTTGCGACCCATATTTCCTACACTCTGGCGCCCTGATACACCGCGCGCCCATGCCGCACCGCGCCGCCATTTTTTTGCCTGTCCATGCCGCTGCGGCCCCCGCGCGCGCCGGGCGGACTTTTTTGGTCCAGGACTGTGTAACAAGTGGTCCATGTCTCGCGGCGGCGGCAGATTGGCCCCCGGCCGGTCCTACAGGGCGGCCTGGCCGCGAAACGGGGCTAGTTGAGCGTCAGCCCGCCATCGACCACCAGCGTCTGCCCCAGCACATAGGCGCTGAGCGGCGAGGCGAGGAACAGGGCAGCCCCGGCCATGTCCGCCGGCGTGCCCATGCGGTGCAAGGGGATGCGGGCGAGCGCGCCCGCCATGCGGTCCGGATGGTCGGTGGTGACCCTGGTCATCTTGGTGGCGACGAAGCCGGGGGCGATGCCGTTGACGCGGATGCCCTCGCCCGCCCAGGCCGCCGCCAGGGTGCGGACCAGCGCCACCGCAGCCGCCTTGGACGCGGCATAGGCCGGGTTGCCGATGGTCGCATGGAAGGCGGCGGTGGAGCTGACCACGATGAGCGCGCCGCCAGCCGCACCAAGGGCAGGCTGGAACTTGCGGGCACAGTCCATCACCGAATGGAGGTTGACGTCCACCACCCGGTGCCAGCCTTCGCGCTGGAACTCGGCCCGGCGATACTCGACCGCGCCCTGGCAGGTGACCAGCACGTCGAGCCGGTCCATGCCTTGCGCCGCGTCGATCGCCGCAGGGTCGGAGACGTCGACCTGCTCGTAAGCAAGACCGGTCATGTCACTGCCCGGCTCGTCGGCATAGTCGGCGGCAGAGGGGCGGGTGCCCCAGACGCGGACCTCGGCCCCGCGCGCCCGGAACGCCTGCGCAATGCCGTTGCCGATGCCGCTGGAGCCGCCGACCACCAGCGCGCGCTTGCCGGTCAGGTCGAGCGGGTCGGCCGTGCTCGGGCCGCTCACGCTGGGGTGAACCGCAGGGGCAGGGTCTTGAGCCCGCCGACGAAGGTGCTGCTGGCGCGCGCTGGCTCACCCGCCAGCTCGATCGTGCCAAGGCGGTCAAGCAGCGCCTCGAACAGGATCCGCATCTCCAGCCGCGCCAGGTGCAGGCCGAGGCACTGGTGCGCCCCCGCCCCGAACGCCAGGTGGCGGTTGGGGCTGCGGGCGGCGTCGAACTTGCGGGGCTCTGCGAACTGCGCAGGGTCATGGTTGGCGGCGACGTAGTTCATCATCAGCCAGTCCCCCTTGCGGATCGGCTGGCCGCTGAGCTCGGTATCCTCCGCCGCAGTGCGCATGAAGTGCTGCACCGGGGTGGTCCAGCGGATCGCTTCCTCGACAATGCCGGGGAGCAGCGAGCGATCGGCCTTGACCCGCGCCCACTGGCCAGGGTCCTGCGCCAGCGCGAGCATGGCCCCGGCGGTGCTGGCGCTGGTGGTGTCATGCCCGGCGGTGGCGACGATGATGTAGTAGCCCGCCATGTCCCGTTCCGGCAGCGGTGCGCCGTCGACCTTGGCATTGGCGATCACGCTGGCGACATCGTCGGTCGGGTTGGCGCGGCGATCGCGGGCGATCTGGGCGAAGTACTCCTCGAAGCTCTTGACCGCGCCGGCCACCAGCATGGTGACCTGCTCCGGCGTCATGTTGTCCATCCCGGTGCCGGACAGGTCCTTGTCCTGCCCGCCGAACATCTGCTGGGTCAGCATCAGCATGCGCGGCTCGTCCTCCTCCGGGACGCCGAGGATCTGCATCACCACGTGGAGCGGATAGGGCGCGGAAACGAGCTTGCAGAAGTCCGCTTCCGGCCCGCTTTCCAGCAGCCGGTCAACCGTGCGGTGGGCAAGATCGCGGATCTCCGCTTCCAGCCGCGCCAGGTTGCGCGGCATGAACCACTCCTGGGTCAGCTTGCGGTACTTGGGATGGACCGGGGCATCGAACACCACCAGCGAATCGACCAGCATGTTGCTGCCCGTGGCCGCCCGGGAGAACTCGATCGCGGCGTTCAGGCTGAACACCACCGGGCGCGGGTTGTTGAGGAAGGTCGCGTTGTCCTTGCTCATCCGCATCACGTCATCGTAGCGGGTGACCAGCCAGAACGGCTCGAACAGGCCTTCGGTCTCGGGCACGATCTTCGCCACCGGCGTTTCGGCGCGGAGCCGGTCGAAGGTGTCGAGCAGCGGGCTCCAGGCAGCATAGCTGCGCGGATCGATCACCTCGCGGGCGACATCTGCGGACAGAACGGGTTCGCTCACGCTCGCCATCACAAGGCCTCCAGTGCAGCGCGGGCCGCGTATTCATCGCGCAATTCGCGCTTGTACAGCTTGCCGTTGGCCTCGCGCGGCAGATCAGGCCGGAAGTCGAACAGGCGCGGCATCTTGATGCGAGAGAGGCTGGGGGCGAGGAACTCGCGCAGTTCCTGCTCCAGCTCCGGCCCGGCCTCGGCCATGTCCATCGGCTGGACCACCGCCACCACCTGTTCGCCCAGATCCGGCTCCGGCGCGCCGATCACGGCGGCGTCCATCACCTTGGGATGGGTGACCAGCAGGTTCTCGATCTCCTGCGGGTAGATGTTGACCCCGCCGGAGATGATCATGTGGCTCTTGCGGTCAGTCAGGTAGAGGAAGCCGTCTTCGTCGACATGGCCGATGTCGCCCAGGGTCATCCAGCCCCTGGGATGCATGGCATCGGCAGTCTTGTCGGGATCGTTGTGGTAGGTCGGCAGGATGTCGTTCTCGAAATAGATCAGCCCGTCCGTGCCTGCCGGCACCTCTTCCCCATCCGGGCCGACCACGTGGAGCTTGCCGTGGATCGCACGGCCGACCGTGCCGGGGTGGGTCAGCCAGTCGGGACTGCGGACCATGGTCATGCCGATGCTTTCGGAACCGGCATAATACTCGTTAACGATCGGGCCCCACCATTCGATCATCGCCTGCTTGACCGGGACCGGACAAGGCGCCGCAGCGTGGAGCGCACGTTGGTGGCTGGAGAGGTCATAGCGGGTCCGCACTTCTTCCGGCAGCTTGAGCATCCGCACGAAGTGGGTCGGCACCCACTGGCTGTCCGTCACCCGGTATTTCTCGATCGCGGCGAGCGCCGCTTCGGGATCGAACTTCTCCATCACCACCACGGTCGCACCGAGGCGCTGGACCGTGCTGCACCAGCCGATCGGGGCGGCGTGGTAAAGCGGCGCGGGCGAAAGGTAGATCATGCTGCCATCCGACGGCATCCCTGCCCCCATCGTGGCGAGCATCACCAGCGGGTTGAGCGCCAGGATATCGGGATCAGCCGGCGGCGCGGGGCGGATGCCCTTGGGGCGGCCGGTCGTGCCGGAGCTGTAGAGCATGACCATCCCCGGGGCCTGGTCGGCAATCGGTTCCGCTGGCTGCGCGGCCAGTGCAGCTTCGAAATCGTCCGCCCCGTCAGAGCCGATCACCAGCGTCGGCACGTCGGCCCCTGCATCCGGCAAGGCCTGCAGCACCTCGGCGAACCTGGTCGAACTGATCAGCAGTTTCGCTTCGCTGTCCTTGAGGATGTAGGCGATTTCAGGCGGGGTGAGGCGGGTGGAGACCGGCACCAGCATGGTGCCGGCGCGCTGCGATCCCCACACCAGTTGCAGGTAAAGCGCGTTGTTTTCGAGCAGGACTGCAAAGGCATCGTTGGGGCCAAGGCCATGTGCCCGCAGCAGGTGGGCGAAGCGGTTGGCAGTGGCGTCCATCTCCCCGTAGGTCACCACCTCGCCGCTGGATGCCATGATGATGGCAGGGTGGTCAGGCCGGTTCTGGGCATGGGTAATCGGATGCATCGGGTCAGGCTCTCTCCATCGCGGCGCTTGGCGCACCATCTGTTGCGATTCGAAACCTACCGTGCCGCCACGCTCCGGCAAGAAAAAAGGGCCGCCGGTTCGACCGGCAGCCCCTTTTTTGACAGAGTTTGGTGCGGCTTGCGCCGGAAGCGATGCCTTATTCGCCGCCGCCCTGACCGCCGCGGCCGGTAGCGAGAGCGAAGGCCTGCTGGGCTTCCGATTCGACCATGTAGGGAACCGGATTGACCGCTGCACCGGCGATGCGGACTTCATAATGGAGATGCGGGCCGGTGGAACGGCCGGTCGAGCCGACATAGCCGATGATTTCGCCCTTCTTGACCCGCTGGCCGGATTCAACCGCGAGACGCGAAAGGTGAGCATAACGGGTCTGCATCTCGGCACCGTGCTCGATCGCAATGTACAGGCCATAGCTGCTGAACCAGTCGGCGCGGCTGACGATGCCATCGGCAGTGGCGTAAACCGGTGTGCCCGTGGGTGCGGAAAGATCGATGCCTGCGTGACTGCGGCGACCGCCGAGGACGGGGTGGGTGCGCATTCCGAAGTTGCTCGACATGCGGGCATCTTCCAGCGGCATCCGTGACGGGATCGAAATCCCGGTCAGCGGGCCTGCGGTGGTGGTTTCGGTTTCATCCGTACCGTCAAGCGCGCGCCACTGCGAGAACAGCTGGCGGAACTGCGTATCGCCGGAAAGGGCCCCGGCACGGTTGTCCTGGATGGGTGCGGTGACATCAGCGGCAGCGGAAGCGCTGCTGTTTGCCAGAGCGGGCTGAGCTGCCAGCGCCAGCGGTGCGAGACCAAGAAGCGCGACCAATCGGGTCAGGCGCGAGAATAGGGTGTTTGCGACCAAGGTTTTGTCCGTCCTTTGCTGGCAGCGCCCCAGCTGCCGACCCCGTTTTTTGACCCCTGCCCCGAAGGGCCGATGCCAGTGCTATTTTCTTTCACGAACGCTCCGGAACCTGTCGGCCGTTCGTGTGTTGGGGGGTTGTGCAGCATCAGGATTAATCCGCAAGGCTGGCATAGAAACCGCGCGACAGACCGGCTGCAAGACGCGCCGAGTCGTTGAACGGCGGCTTAACGCTGCCGTGAAAGTGGCGGGCGACCAATGTTTTCCAGCGGGATTCGGGCGATTCACGCCGCGCCTGGCAGTGCGCGATGAAATGCTTTGTGCCGACGCCAACGTGCCGGATTTCATCGTCAAGGATTCGTTGTAGGATCCGCGCACCTTGCTCATCGCCTTGCATCCGGACCCGTTCGAGCGTTGCCGGCGTGACATCGAGCCCGCGGGCTTCAAGCACCATCGGCACCACGGCAAGGCGGGCCGCGACATCATGCGCGGTATCGCGCGCAGCCTGCCACAGGCCGCCGTGCGCTGGCAGGGCACCGTAATGGCTGCCCAGGCTCCGCAACTTGCGATCGAGCAGGGCGAAATGCATCGCTTCATCCGCCGCCACCGCCAGAAAATCCGACACGAAGCCCTGCCCCATCTCCTCCCCGAACCGCCCCGCCATGTCCAGCGCGAGGTCGATCGCGACGAATTCGATATGGGCCAGCGCATGCCAAAGGGCGACGCGGCCCTGTTGCGATCCCTTGCGCCGCCGGGGCATCTGCGCCGGGGACAGCAGCTCAGGGTGCGCGGGCCGGGCCGGCTCGTCGGGCATGGCACCGTCGAATGCGAAGGTCAGCCGCCCCTGCCGCCAGCCGCGCGCGACGTCCCGCGCCGCCATGGCCTTGGCGCGGGGCTCTGCGGTGAGCAGCGCGGCCCGGATGGCAGCACCGACGCCGGTCAAAGCGCTTTCGCCGCCTCCAGCACTTCGGCCGCATGGCCCTTGACCTTCACTTTC
>NCJP01000305.1 GCA_002278985.1 Erythrobacter sp. 34-65-8 | reverse complement strand
CCGTGCTCCTTCGAGGCTGGCAAAGCTGGTGCGGATCAGATCCTCACGGCTCTGGGTGAGGACCTGCACCATAACATCGTCGGGAATACGGCCGGAGCGGACCAGCCCCTGGATGAAATCGAATTCGGTCGCCCCGGCACTGGGGAAGCCGACTTCGATCTCCTTGAGCCCCACTTCCACCAGCAGGTCGAAGAACCGGTTCTTCTTCACCGCGTCCATCGGATCGATGATCGACTGGTTGCCATCGCGCAGATCGGTGCTGAGCCAGCGCGGTGGGGTGGTGATGGTGCGGGCAGGCCACTGGCGGTTTTCCAGCGGCACTTGCGGAAAGGCGCGGTATTTCGACGCCGGGTGTTTGAGCATGGTCATGGGTGCTGGTCTTCGGATCAGGTCAGGTCAGGATTGGCGGCTCGGTTCCCTTGGGCGACCGGCGCGCCGCTCAGGCCACGCCGCAGGTCACGCCCAAGGGCGTGTAAGTCGCAGAAGCAGGGCCGGACCGGTGATCATGGCTCAAGCCTATGCTGGCACAATCGCAGCTTGTAAAGCCCCGCCGCGCGCGGCATCGCTCGGAAAATTGCGCGATTACGGTGCAAAAGGGGAGGAATATGGCCGAAGCGGCAGTGCCAGCAGACGTTTTGTACGAGACGATGGGGCTGGAACGGATTGTCAGCATGGACCCGGCGGGCCGGGCAGTGATCGAGTACAACGCCGGGCCACATATGTGCCATTCCGGCGGGGTGGTGCAGGGCGGCTTCGTCACCGGGTGGATTGATGCGGCCATGGCCCACGCCGCGATTGCGCTGAACGGCCCTGACGTGACCCCGATGTCGCTGGAACTCAAGGTCAGCTTCTTTGCCCCGACCCGCCCAGGCCCGGTGATCGCGGAAGGCTGGATGGTGCGCCACGGGCGCCGCACCTGCTTTTACGAAGGCGAACTGCGTAGCGCGGACGGAACCGTTCTCGCCAAGGCCAGCAGCACGATCATGCTGGCCGACCGGCGCAAGGTTGAGGCGGCGGCGCAGGCTGCAACAGGAGAACAGGCATGAGCGACATCCGGCCCTTCTACCTCGATATTCCGCAAGCGGAGATCAACGACCTCCATCGCCGCCTCGACACGGCGTGCTGGCCGGAAAAGGAGCCGGTGGACGACTGGAGCCAGGGCACGCCGCTGGCCACCTTGCGTGAACTGGTTGACCACTGGCGCAACCATTATGACTGGCGTGCGTGCGAGGCGCGGCTCAACGCATTCGGCCAGTATGTGACCGAGATTGACGGGCTCGACATACACTTCCTCCACGCTCGCTCCTCGCGCGCGGATGCTGTGCCGCTGGTGATGACCCATGGCTGGCCCGGCTCGGTGATCGAGTTTCTCGAGGCGATCCCGCTGCTGACCGAGCCTGAGGAAGGCATGGCGTTCCACGTCGTCGCACCGTCACTGCCGGGTTACGGGTTTTCGGGAAAGCCGGCAGAGGCCGGATGGGGCGTGGAGAAGATCGGCGCCGCCTGGGGCAAGCTGATGACGCGGCTCGGCTATGACCGCTGGTTGGCGCAAGGCGGGGATTGGGGGTCAGTCGTCACCACCATGATCGGGCGGCAAGCCCCGGCGGGTTGCGCAGGTATCCATGTCAACATGCCGCTTGGCCGCCCGACCCCGGAAGATATGCAGAGCAATGACCCGGCCGTGCTGTCGGCCTTGCAGCGGCTCGGT
>NCJP01000076.1 GCA_002278985.1 Erythrobacter sp. 34-65-8 | reverse complement strand
GGCCCCGGCTTTCAGATGGCCGATCTTCTCAACCATCATCTGCCCCATCAGATCAGGCGCGGCCCACATACCCTTGCCGATTTGCGCGCGGCCAGAAAGACCGTGCTTCAACCCGATGGCAACATTGCGCTTTTCGTAGGCGGCGAGCCAGCCGCTGACCTTCATCGCGCCTTTGCGGATCATCGGCCCGGCCTGCATCGAGGTGTGGATCTCGTCGCCAGTGCGGTCAAGGAAGCCGGTGTTGATGAACACGATCCGGTCCTTCACCGCATGGATGCAGGCGGCAAGGTTGGCGCTGGTGCGGCGCTCCTCGTCCATCACGCCGACCTTGACCGTGTAGCGCGGCAGTTCGAGCAAATCCTCAACCGCGTTGAACAGGTCATTGGTAAAGCGGCATTCTTCCGGCCCGTGCTGCTTCGGCTTGACGATGTAGATGCTGCCATGGCGGCTGTTTGTCCACCGGCCATGCCCGCGCACATCGAGCGCGCCGATTGCGCTGGTGAAGACTGCGTCCATGATGCCTTCGGGCACTTCGCTGCCATCGCCGAGCAGGATCGCCGGGTTGGTCATAAGGTGGCCGACATTGCGCACGAACAGCAGGCTGCGCCCGGGCAGGGTATGCTCGCTTCCGTCGGGCGCGGTGTAGCGCTTGTCGTCCTCCAGCCGCCGGGTCAGGGTGCGCCCGCCCTTGTCGAAGCTCTCTTCCAGATCGCCGCGCATCAGGCCCAGCCAGTTGCTGTAGGCGAGCGTCTTGTCCTCGCCATCGACCGCTGCGACCGAATCCTCACAGTCGCAGATCGTGGTCAGGGCCGATTCGCAGAGGACGTCGGCAATACCCGCAGGATCGCCACTGCCAATCGGGCTGGCGGGATCAAAAACCACCTCAACATGCAGGCCGTTATTCTTGAAAAGACGGCCCTTCTCTGTTTCGCCGAGATACTGCGCGGGGTCCGCCAGCTCGATCGAGTCCGGCCCCGCAAGGTCCGCCCAGCTCGCCCCGCCCGCCAGCGGCAGGGCCTGGTCGAGGAATGCCCGCGCCCGCGCGATCACCGCTGCGCCGCGCTGCTCGTCATAGCCGCCGGGCCGCGCCGGCGGCGCGTCGAGCGCGTCGGTGCCATAGAGCGCATCGTACAGGCTCCCCCAGCGGGCGTTCGCGGCGTTCAGGAGGAAGCGCGCATTGAGGATCGGCACCACCAACTGCGGCCCCGCCATCGTGCTGATTTCGTCATCGACGTTTTCGGTTCCGATGATGAATTCGCCCGGCTCCGGCACAAGGTAGCCGATCGATTCGAGAAACTGACGATATTCGCCTGGATCAACCGGTTTGCCGCGCCGCTCGATATGCCAGGCGTCAATCTGCTGTTGCAGTGCCTCGCGCCTGGCCAGCAACGCGCGGTTCTCCGGCACGAACCGCTCCAGCAAGGCCGCAAACCCCTGCCAGAACGCCGCCGCATCCTGGCCGAGCGCCGGCAGTACCTGCTGTTCGAGCAGGGCGGCAAGGCCGGGAAAAACCTGCAATCCGGCGCGGGTGGTGTACTGGGTCATGTGTCCTCGCTTCGTGTTGTGCACAGCGGCAGACCGGCAGCCTGTGCCGCCAGTCGGGTTGAATCGCAATGCCCGGGGAGGACGCGGCCCATATGGCCAAGCGACCTGCCGAATGCAACGCCCTTGCCTGACCATATGCGGGCGGGGTTGGAACGTCGCCCGCCAGCGGCTAGAGCCGGTTGCCCATGAAACCGGATACCGACCCCGCCGCTCTTGCCGCATCCGTCGACCAGCCAGCCATGCTGGCGCAGGTGCAGGCATGGAGCGCGGTCAACACCGGCACCGCCAATCTTGGCGGTCTGGCAACTTTCTCCGCCATGCTGGCCGAAGCCTTCAGCGCGCTGCCGGGGGAGCTTGAATACATCGATCCTGCCCCGGTCACCTCGGTCAATGCGGCCGGGCAGGAAGTGGAACAGGCGTTCGGGCGCCACATCGTGCTGCGGGTCCGCCCCGAAGCTGAGCGTCGCCTGCTGCTGACCGGGCACATGGACACCGTGTTCCCGGCCGATCACCCCTTCCAGCAGCAGCGCTGGATTGACGAGGAGACCCTCAACGGCCCGGGCCTGGCCGACATGAAGGGCGGGATCGCGGTGATCCTCCACGCGCTCACAGCGTTCGAGCAGAGCCCGCAGGCGCACCGGCTGGGCTACGACGTGCTGCTCAATTCGGACGAGGAAACCGGCAGCCTGTCCTCCGCCCCGCTGATCGAGCGGCTGGCGCGGGGCAAGTATGCCGCGCTGACCTACGAACCCTCTGCCCTGCCAGACGGCACGCTGGCACATGCCCGGGGCGGGAGCGGCAACTATTCGCTGATCGTGACTGGCCGCTCGGCCCATGCGGGGCGCAACCCGCAGGACGGGCGTAACGCGATTGTCGCCGCCGCCGCGCTGACGCTGGGCCTCAAGCGCCTGGAAGGTACGGAATGCCCGGTCAACCCGGCCCGGATCGATGGTGGCGCGGCCAACAATGTCGTGCCCGATCATGCGGTTCTACGCTTCAACATCCGCCCGAAAAGCCCGGCTGCCGCCGAAGCGTTCGAGGCCGGGCTCGCCGCCCTGGTCGGCGAGGTGCAGCAGGCGCACGAGGTCCATATCCACCGCCACGGCGGCGTCACCCGCCCGCCCAAGCCGGTCGACCGGCGCGCTCAGAAGCTGTTCGACCTGGTGCGGGACTGCGGCGCGCAGCTGGGCCAGACGATCGGCTGGCAGCCCAGCGGCGGCGTGTGCGACGGCAACAACATCGCCGCCTGCGGCATCCCCGTGGTCGACACCATGGGCGTGCGCGGCGGCGCGATCCATTCACCCGACGAGTACCTGATCGTGCCGTCGCTGGCCGAGCGCGCCGCCTTGAGCGCGCTTGTGCTCCAATCGCTTGCCCTGGGGGACCCACTTTGACCTTTCGCCTGCGCGCGGCGCATTCCGACGATCTCGAGCCGCTCTACGAAATGGCCAAGCTGACCGGGGGCGGCTTCACCAACCTGCCGCCTGACCGCAAGGCGCTGGCCCGCAAGCTGGAGCGTGCCGCTGCCGCTTTCGAACGCGACGACGACCAACTGGGCGATGACCAGTTCGTGCTGGTGCTGGAGAACACCGAAACCGGCCACGTGCGCGGCACCTGCCAGCTGATGTGCATGGTGGGGCAGCAGTGGCCGTTCTACTCCTACCGCAAGACCACGCTGACCCAGCATTCGCAGGAACTGGACCGCACGGTGCGGGCGGAAATGCTCAGCCTCGTCACGGATCTCGAAGGATCGAGCGAAGTCGGCGGCCTGTTCCTCCATCCCAACGAACGCGCCGGGGGCCTCGGCCTGCTGCTGGCGCGCAGCCGCTACCTGTTCATCGCCATGCACCGTGCGCGTTTTGCCGACCGGGTACTGGCCGAGCTGCGCGGGATCATCGACGAACGCGGCGGTTCTCCCTTCTGGGACGGGGTGGCAGGCCGCTTCTTCGGGATGAACTTCCAGGAAGCCGACTATTTCAACGCCATCAACGGCAACCAGTTCATCGCCGACCTGATGCCCAAGCATCCGGTCTATATCGCCATGCTGAATGACAGCGCGCGCGATGTGATCGGCGTGCCCCACCCCAATGGTCGCGCGGCGATGCGGATGCTGGAAAACGAGAACTTCGCCTACGAAGGCTATGTCGACATCTTCGATGGCGGCCCGACCATGCTGGCCCGCACCGACCGGGTGAAGAGCGTGGTTGAGGCGAAGCACGCGACGATTGCCTCCACCGCCCTGGAGCGCGGCGAGAGGGCGCTTATCGCAACCGGCCGCCTTGCCACCTTCCGCGCCTGTTACGGCGCGCGCGAGCTGGCGCCTGACGGCACGGTGGCGATCGACGCCAGCACCGCCGACCTGCTCGGCGTGAGCGAAGGCGAAGAGGTGTGGAGCGTGCTGCGGTAGCCACAAAGGCCCCGTTCGTGTCGAGCGAAGTCGAGACACGATGGCTGCACGGGTTCTCGACTTCGCTCGAACCGAACGGATGCTGGAAATGGGCTTAAGCGAGATCAACTTCGACGGCATCGTCGGCCCCAGCCACAACTATGCCGGGCTCAGCCTCGGCAACCTGGCCAGCGCCAGCCACAAGGGCGACCCGTCCTACCCGCGCGCGGCGGCGCTGCAGGGGCTGGCCAAGATGCGCCACAACATGGGCCTCGGCCTGGCGCAGGGCTTTCTGCTGCCCCTGCCCCGCCCCAACGGCGATTTGCTCGCGCGGCTGGCAGTGGACGACACGGCAGAGCGCGCCCTGCTCGCCGCCGCATGGTCGGCCAGCAGCATGTGGACTGCCAATGCCGCCACCGTCAGCCCCGCGCCGGATACGGCCGACGGGCGCTGCCACCTGACCCCGGCGAACCTGTCCACCATGCTGCACCGCGCGCAGGAATGGCCCGACACCCGCCGTCAGCTCGCACTGGCCTTTGCAGACACCCGCCATTTTGCGGTCCACGATGCAGTTCCCGGCAGTCTCGGCGATGAGGGCGCGGCCAACCACATGCGGCTGTGCGAAAGCCATGACGCCCCGGGGGTCGAAGTGTTCGTCTATGGCCGGCAGGGCGGCGAATTTCCCGCCCGCCAGCACGAGCAGGCCAGCCGTGCAGTCGCCCGCCTGCACGGGCTCGACCCGATGCGGACCGTGTTCATCGAGCAGAATCCGGCGGCCATTGCGGCCGGCGCCTTCCACAACGATGTGGTGGCCGTTGCCAACGGCACGGTGCTGTTCACCCACGAACTGGCCTTTGCCGACCAGCAGGGTGCCTATAAGACGATCAGCAAGGCCTTCCCGGGTCTGGAGGTAGTCGAAGTCCCCGCAAGCGCGGTGAGCCTGGAAGACGCGATCCGCAGCTACCTGTTCAACGCGCAGCTGCTCACCCTGCCATCCGGCGAAATGGCGCTGGTGGTGCCGGAGGAATGCCACGACAATGCAGCCGTCTGGGCATGGTGCGAAGGGATGCTGGCAGGAAACGGCCCGATCCGGCAGGTAATCCCGGTCGACGTGCGTCAGTCGATGGCCAATGGCGGCGGCCCGGCCTGCCTGCGCCTGCGGGTGGTGGCCGATCCGGCGACAGTCGATTCGCGCTTCATCCTGAGCGAAGGCAAGGCCGAACTGATCGAGCGCGTCATCGCCTCGTCATGGCCGGAACAGATCGACCCGTCCGACATCGGGAACCCGGCCCTCGTCCGGACAGTTGTTGCTGCACGGAATGCGCTGCTGGCAGCGCTCGAATTGCAGGAACTGGGTTAACGCGCTTGCCCGCCCGTCGGCAGGGCTTACAATTGCCTTGGCGTTAACCAGCGCATTGCCCGCAAATTGCCCGTTGGCACGGGGCTTGCGGGTAGAAGCGTTAACGGAGAGGGAGCGTTCATGCTGGGCAAAATGAGAAGGCTGTTCGTCATCAAGACGAAATGGGAAGCCTATCTCATCATCTATGCCCTCGCGCTCGGCGCGATGGACCGCGGCAGCCATTACCTGACGCAGTATCCCGGCTGGGGCGGCTGGCTGCTGATGGCCGCATGCAGCGGTGCAGTATTCCTCGGCGGCGCGAAGATCCTCGACGCACTCAGGTATGAACGAGAGCGGGCAAAAGAGCCAATGTCAGGCGCAAGCTGAGAACTGGCGCAGGTCCAATCCGACTGAAATTCGGCCCGAATCGAGCCGAAAATGGTGCAGACCGAGAACCGGCGCGCAGCGACCATCAGGTCGTGAGCACCGGAAGCGCAGCGGACGGTCCTTCGCGGGCCGCCATCGGCCGAATGTGGTGGAAATCGGGTGGGGGATTCTGTTGCTAGGCTCCCCCGGGCCCCCGGTATCCGTTCTGTTGCCCGGTCGGTCCAACCGCGCTTTTTAGCTTTGTAATATCAGGGCGTTAGCCCATCAATTACGCGGCGATTGCGAGTGCTTCGTTATCGTTGGCACTTGTGGGTTGTGAGCCTTATGCGGGTTACTCAGCCCGGGCGAAAACAGTGCTTTTCAACACACGTCGATCCTGGTTCGGCCCCAGCATTTCCAGCGCGATACCGCCGGAGGTGGTGGAGCCGCCGGTTACTGCCCCCGGGACCGCTGTGCCTATTGCACACTGCAGTTTATCGCCATAGCCCGCACGAATGCGGACACGACCTATATAGGCCGCGTCCGCTTAATGTGAAGTGACTAAGGTGGTTTGCGCTACTTCTTCAGCAGGTCGCGGATCTCGGCCAGCAGGTCGACTTCGCTCGGCCCGGCCGGTGCCGCTTCGGGCTTGGCGATCAGTTTGTTGGCCTGGCGCACCAGCAGGAAGATCACGAAGGCCAGGATCACGAAGTTGATCACCGCCGTGATGAACGCGCCATAGCCGATCATCGCCGCCCCGGCTTCCTTCAGTGCAGCATAGTCGGTCATCGAACCGGTATAGCCGTCGGGCGCGCTGAGCAGGATAAACTTGGACGAGAAATCGACCCCGCCGAAAATCGCACCCACCAGCGGCATGATGATGTCAGCGGTCAGCGACGTGACGATGGTGCCGAAAGCCCCGCCGATAATCACTGCCACCGCCAGGTCGATCACGTTGCCGCGCGCGATGAAGGCCTTGAATTCAGACAGCATATGCATCCCCTTGTTGGTACGTATTTCCCGAAGATCCTGTGCCATCATGGCGTCACCCTGCCAAGCCGCATCGCGTACAACTCTCCTTGAATTGCATGCGCGCTGTGCTACCTGAGCAATACAGATGTTGCCGGAGCATTCCGCCCGGCCCCATGCGGAGAACTGTGTCGATGAACTGGAAATCCGTCCGCCGCTTCGGCCTTGTTGCCATTGCCTCGATCGGCCTGGCCGGCTGCGGCATCAATTCGGTGCCGACCAAGGAAGAATCGGCCAAGGCCCAGTGGGGCAATGTCGAGACTGCGCTGCAGCGCCGGGCAGACGTGATCCCCAACCTCGTTTCCGTGGTCCAGGCCGCGGCCATTTCGGAACAGAACATCCTCCAGGGCGTGATTGATGCCCGCGCCCGCGCAACCTCGATCAACATCACCACCGATGACCTGTCGAACCCCGAGGAATTCCAGCGCTTCAACGAGGCGCAGAACCAGCTGACCCAGGCTTTGGGCCAGTTGCGCACGGTGGTGGAAAACTACCCCCAGCTCGCCAGCCAGCCGCGCTTTGGTGACCTGATGGTGGCGATCGACGAGGCCAACAACCTGATCAACACCGAACGGGTCCGCTACAACGAGGCCGCGCGTGACTACAACACCGAGATCCGCACCTTTCCGGCCACCATTGCCGCAAACGTGATCTATGGTGCCGAGCCGCTGGAATACTTCGAGGCGGATGAAGCCAGCAAGGCCAACCCGACTGTGGACATGAGCGGGATCACCGGTGCGCAGCAGCCCGCTGCCGCCAACTGAGGTGACGCCATTCCTCGCAAACCTGCGGGTCCTCCTGCTGGCACTGGCGGCGGCGCTCATGCCCGCCGCCGTGCTGGCGCAGGA
>NCJP01000304.1 GCA_002278985.1 Erythrobacter sp. 34-65-8 | reverse complement strand
GGGCCCGCTTTATTACCTGTTTGCCGCCACGGTGATCGTCGGCGCTGGCAATGCAGTGAACCTGACCGACGGGCTGGACGGGCTGGCCACCATGCCGGTGATCATTGCTGCGGGCACATTTGCCCTGATCGCTTATCTAGTCGGCCGCGCTGATTTTTCTGCCTATCTCGGTATCCCGCATGTGCCGGGCGCGGGGGAACTGGCCATATTATGCGCGGCGATCATGGGGGCGGGACTTGCCTTCCTGTGGTTCAATGCCCCGCCGGCCGCCGTTTTCATGGGTGATACCGGAAGCCTCGCTCTGGGCGGCGCCTTGGGCGCGATTGCGGTGGCAGCGCATCACGAGATTGTTCTCGCTATCGTGGGGGGCCTGTTCGTGATGGAGGCGCTTTCGGTCATCATCCAGGTTTTCTGGTTCAAGCGGACCGGCAAGCGCGTGTTCCGCATGGCGCCGATCCACCATCATTTCGAACAGAAGGGCTGGGCGGAATCGACTGTAGTGATCCGTTTCTGGATTGTTTCCATCGTGCTGGCATTGTTGGGGCTGGCAACGCTGAAGCTGCGATGATCGTCTGTCCCGCCTTTTCCGGCAAGCGCTATGCCATATTGGGCCTTGCCCGGTCGGGCCTCGCTGCGGCGGAGGCGCTGCTCGCAAGCGGGGCAGAGATCGTCGCCTGGGACAGGCAGGATGTGGCCCGCGAAAAGCTTGAAGGCCGGGCGCGGCTTGTCGATCCGCTTGATATCGATCTGACCGGATTTGATGGCGTGGTCGTCTCCCCCGGGGTTCCGCTCAACACGCATCCGATTGCCGGGCATGCGGCGAAATATGGTGTGCCGGTAATTGGCGATATCGAACTCTTCGCGCTCGCCCGCCCGTGCCTCCCGCCGCACAGGGTGGTCGGCATTACCGGGACCAACGGCAAGAGCACCACGACCGCGCTGGTTCACCATATCTGCCGCGTGGCCGGGCTGCCGACGCTGATGGGCGGCAATATCGGGCTTCCAATCATGGCGCAGGAACCGCTGGCACCCAATGACAAGGGCACAGGCGTATATGTGCTGGAGCTCTCGAGCTATCAGATCGACCTGACTTACAGCCTGGACTGCGATGTGGCGATGCTGCTGAATATCACGCCCGATCATCTGGACCGGTATGATGGTAGTTTCGAAAACTACGCGGCCAGCAAGGCACGGCTGTTTTATATGCAAAGCGATGGCCACTCGGCCTTCCTGCCGGTTTCGGCTTCGCATATCCCTGCTGTTGATGCGCTGCATGGATTGACTCAATCCGTCGACTGGATCGGGCCCAGCGGGGGCGAGGACCAGTCCCGCTGGCCCAGTCTGCAAGGGCCGCACAATCTCGAAAATGTGCGGTTTGCGCGGAAAGCCTGCGAGGCGCTGGGATTGACCGCAGCCGAGATCGAGGACGGCCTACGCAGCTTCGGGGGCCTGCCGCACCGTATGGAATTCGTCGCTGAACATGGCGGCGTGACATTCATCAATGACAGCAAGGCCACGAACACTGACAGCAGTGCACCTGCGCTTGCGGCCTATCTGCCCGATCCTGCGATAAGCGGCGGAGCCCCGCGGATACACTGGATTCTCGGCGGGTTACCCAAGGAAGACGGGCTGGGCGCCTGCGCGGCGCATCTCGCCAATGTCAAAGCTGCCTATACGATTGGCGAGGCGGGGCCGCGATTTGCCGAATTGCTCGAA
>NCJP01000303.1 GCA_002278985.1 Erythrobacter sp. 34-65-8 | reverse complement strand
CGCCGCGATCAAGCGCACCGGCGCGCCGGACGAGTTCCGCTCCAACCTTCACCGTGGCGGCAGCGCCGAAGTGATCCGCATCACGCCCGAAGAACGCTCCACCGCCGTCCGCGCGGCCAAGCGCATGGGCCTGAACGTTTGCGGCGTCGACATGCTGCGGAGCAATCACGGCCCGGTGATCATGGAGGTCAATTCTTCCCCCGGCCTCGAAGGGATCGAGAAGGCGACCGGCAAGGACGTGGCGGGGATGATCATCGACTTCATCGCCTGCAACGCGCAGGCCGGGAAGACGAAGACCAAGGGCAAGGGGTGAGGCCGGTCAGGCGTTTCGCGCCATCAGCCCGCCGTCGACCGGGATCACTGCACCGGTGATATAGCTAGCGGCGGGGAGCACCAGCGACAGGGTCATTTGCGCGACTTCCTCCGGCTCGCCATAGCGGCGCAGCGCGGTGCGGCGTTTGGCGAAGATGGTCTTGTGCTCGTCGGAGACCTGGTCGGTCATCGCGGTGCGGATCGGGCCGGGGCAGATGCAGTTCACGGTTATGCCCTCGGGGCCGAGATCGACTGCGAGCCCGCGGGTCAGGCCGGTCACGCCGGTCTTGGCCGCGACATAGGGCGTGTCGCCGGGTGTCGCGCCCAGCCCTTCGGTGCTGGCGATGTTGACGATTCTTGGCGCATCGCTCTGCCGCAGCCACGGCAGCGCGGCGCGGACCATGCGCTGGTGCGCGGTCAGCATCACCGCCACCGCGCGGTGCCACACATCCTCGTAGGCTTCGTCGTCGAGCCCGCAGAAGCTGGAGACGCCCGCGTTGTTGACGAGGATGTCGATCCGGCCGAAGTCGGCAGCGATCTGTGCCACCACCCGTGCGATCATGTCTTTGTCCGCCACGTCGAGCGCGTAGGCGCGGGCGTTCGCGCCGCACTCCACCGCAACCGCTTCGCACGCGGCAAGGTCGAGGTCGGTCACCGCGACCTGTGCTCCTTCTGACGCAAACAACTTCGCGGTTGCGCGGCCCATTCCGCTGGCGGCCCCGGTGACAATCACGATGCGGCCCGCGATGGAGCGACTCTGGTTCATGGCTGATCCCCCTTCAGGGATCGCTTATCACCGGAACGGCGGCTCGTTGAAAGCGCGCAGTTTGCGGCTGTGCAGGCGGGCGCCTTCCTCGCGCAGCAGGCGGCAGGCGGTGACGCCGATCCGCAAGTGCGCGGCGATGGCTTCCTCGTAGAACTTGTTGGCCTGCCCCGGGAGCTTGATCTCGCCGTGGAGCGGCTTGTCGCTGACGCACAGCAGGGTGCCGTAGGGAACGCGGAAGCGATAGCCCTGCGCGGCGATGGTGGCGCTTTCCATGTCGATCCCGACCGCGCGGCTCAGGCTGAGGCGGCGGGCGGACTGGGTGTAGCGCAGTTCCCAGTTGCGATCATCGGTGGTGACGACCGTGCCCGTCCGCATCCGTTTTTTCAGGTCACTGCCATGCTCGCCCGAAACTTCCTCGGCCGCTTGGGCCAGCGCCTGCTGCACTTCGGCAATGGCGGGAAGGGGGATCTCCGGCGGCAGGACCGGGTCGAGGACGTGGTCGTCGCGCAGGTAGGCGTGGGCCAGCACATAGTCGCCGATCTTCTGCGTCGGACGCAGGCCTCCGCAGTGGCCGATCATCAGCCACGCCTCCGGCCGCAGCACCGCCAGGTGGTCACAGATGGTCTTGGCGTTGGACGGGC
>NCJP01000075.1 GCA_002278985.1 Erythrobacter sp. 34-65-8 | reverse complement strand
GCGGCGGCGCGGCAGGCCGCGACTGCGTCCGGATTGTCGCCGCCGGCGCTGAACAGCCATACATCGCTTCCGGTGAGCGCGCTCTCGTCCAGGACCACACCCATGGGGGTCTGGACCGTCGTGGGCCCCAAGCCCAGCGTCTCCCTGCAGCGAGCAAGATATTCGACGGCGATCGCGGAGCCGCCGGAGCCGATCGCCACCGCATGCCGCCTCCCGCCACCCGCGAGCGCGTTCGCCATCCCGCTCGCGTCAAACGACCTGAGCTCGTCGAGTGTGCCGGGAAGCGAGTCCAACTTCTCGCTGAAGACCGGAGTGATCATGACTTCGCTGTCGACTTGTCGAAACTCGCGTAGAGCGGCCCCGAGAGGATCAGATGGACAGTCATGTCCGGAGGATCGCCCGGTGCCGGCCCCGCGTCCTCGAATAAATAGCTCTCCGTCTCGAGGTAGTGGACCGCCATGTCATGCTCGATTGCCGCCATCAGCGCTCCCGCAGCGAGAACCTTGCTGCCGACCGGTGAGAGGACCATTCGAGGTTCGTAGGTCCCCTTCATGGTGCGATCGAAGCGCGTCTTGAGCGTGGACAGGGTCCGATAGCAGTCGAGCGGGTTGCGTTCCGATGCGTAGACCACGTCCCTCGGGTCTACCGCCCATTCGTTCACGAGCTCGGTCTGGTACTCGGCGAGCAGATCGTCGGCCCGGCGCGGGTTGCGCGCTGGACGCGGGTTGCGCGCTGGAAAGGGAAGCAGCGGGCATATCTTGTAGCGCCTCGGGATGTTCGCCCCGATCTGGGTGAGTGCGAGCCCGCGCCCCTTGGCGAGCTGGGGTATCCAGACCTGCGCTAGTCCCTGCCCCTCGGCCTCGATAGCGGGCGAGAAGCCCCTCACGGACCCCGGCCTGCTGGACGGTACGTTGGATATGCGGTCGTCCATCTCGGGGTTCGAGACGATCATGAGGTGGAACGCGCGATGGCTTGTCGCCTCGCAATCCTCGAGCAGCATGCGCGCCGCGGGAAAGCCAACGCCGATCGAGAGGGCACTGAGGTCTAGGATCACGTCGGTGACCGCGTCGGGCACGGGATGCTGACTCAGCCGCGCCGCGATGCGGGCTCCGCCCACCGGCGCTCCATCGTCGGCGAACACGTCGATCCTGACGAACTCGCTGTCCGGCACGATCACCTTTAGCGCCGCCTCGTTCTCGTCCGCTTTGGTGACGAGCGCATCGGAGGCCCCATGCCTCTCCTCGCGGATGTAAAAAGCAGAGAGGCGATCCCCGAGCGTAGTCGCAAGCATTCGTGATATGCGCTGGGACCGCGGATCGAAACCGGCGGCCGCCACGAGCAGCACGCGACGATCAGGATCCGAGAAGTAGTCGGCGACGAATCCGTCAACGTCATCGTCAAAGTTGGTGATGCAGTTCTCCCAATGCCTACGCATCGATCAGGCCCGACGCTCTGCGGAGGTAATCCAGCTTCTGAGGCAGGAAACCTCCCCTGTTGAAGGTGAGCCCATACACGAGAGCGACCGTACCGGTCACCTCGATGAGCGCCCATAGCTTGCTCCCCTGGCCGTAGTTGCGCTCAATCGTGATCGCGCCGTTGGCGATGGCATACTTGAGTACGCTTGCCAGCTCGTCCTCCTGCGAGAGGCTCTCCATCTCTTCCTCGGTGATGGCAACCGCGTTTGCACCCGCGCCAAGCGGCGCGTTCGGCAGGAGGGATTCCTCGCGGCAGTCCCGACCGATCGCATCGACGAGGTCACGAACGCGCTGGGCATGGGGAAACGACCAAGCGTCCATGATCGATTTCGCCTTCGTGATCAGGATCGACTGCTGTTCCCGCGCTGGGAGAGCGAGGGCATTGTTCCTGATCGCTCTCGTCTCCACATTCGCGACGAGATCGCCGGCGAACTGCAAGAAGACCTCAGCGTTCTCGTTGCTCGCATCGCAGACGTCGTCGATCCCGTAGTGGAGGGGCCGGCCGAATTCGTGATGGAGATGGAGTCGGGCACCGTGGGCGACATCCGAGTCGGCCTTCAGGGGAGTCTTCGGCTCGGGATCCATGTCCTCGAAAAGGGAGGGCGTAGACCGGGCGATGCGGACGGCGTAGCGATGGAGCAGTATCCGCTTCATCGCAAGCGCCACCTCGGGACCGTCGTCATAGGATTTCGTGCGCCTTATGTAGTCCTCCACGATCGCGTCGATCTCCTTGCGGCGGCTGGGACCGATCTTCAGCTTGTTCTGGTCCTTCGCCACGCGGTCCTCCAGCTCCCTGAGCTGGCCCAGCGTCATGCTGGGCGGTTGGCCGGGGACGAGACGATCAATGTCCGTGGCGTTGCGGTTCCGCAGACCCTCGACCATCGGTAGGTAGCGCTTGGCCATGTCCCGCGCCATCGTTCGAAACTGCTTGCGCGAATTGTCCTTCTTCTCGGCGCCGTCGCCCTGCATCCGGATGTCGCGGAAGTCTCGACCAGTCGCACGATTGTGGGTCGGTTGCCTGGCGGGCGAGCGCATGACCATTCCCGGGCTGAGAGCGTCGAGCCGCATCATCATCCAACGACCGAACTTCATCTCGCGGTGGGACAGCATGCCGAACATCGCCTCGAGCTGGTCGTGATGCAGCGCGTGCACGTCGTCCAGCATGACAAGGGGGTTCATCTCGATAGTCTCGCCCTGCCACTCGACGCGGATTCCGCTGATCGCGTCAAACGGAGCATACGGCGCCGTCGCGTCGCCCGGCAGATCTTCCAGCTTTGGTTCGCGAAGGCCCGCCCCTACCGAATAGATCGCACGCTGGACCGCCAGCGCACGGTCCCTGATGCCGACCGCTGTAAGCCCGCCGATCTGCTCGAGATGCGCTTCGTAGTTGGCGCGCGGCACGAACTCGATCGCCTCGATGCTCCTCGTCCGGTTCACCGTCAGGTTGCGGATGAGGCCGAGCATCGCTCGGGCCTGAACAAGCCAGAAGGCGAGCTTCGTCTTCACCAGCGGATCGTAGGAGAGCTCCCAGAAGTCGCGGTACTCCGACTCCATCGGCACCCGCACGGCGGCGACGCTCGGCTTGCCGTCTCGAAGGAATCCGGCTTGCGCGAGTGCGTCCGCGAGGGTCCGATTGGTGGGATTCGTCTCATCACTCAGGATCGTCTCGACCATGTGGAACTCGGCCAGGGTCGCGAGCATCGTCTTGCCGCTGCCCGGAGCCCCTATGATGCGGACCGGGACCTCGAACATGTCGTCCTTGCTCTTGCTGGTCGCGAGGAACGTCGTAAGGGGAGCAGGGCTAACGATTGAGAGGAACGAGGCATCATCCCGGACATACTCAGTTGCGCGTCGGAGGAATGGGTTCGCCATCAGCCGTGCCTGTCGCGCCGGAAGAAAAGCGGATGCATCGGATTCCCAGCCTTGCCGTTGGTCTCTGCCCACAGAAGAGGCACGGCGTTGTTCGGAGTGTTGTGTTCGAGAACGAGCGGCAAGGCGCAGTCCGCGTAGCCATACTTCATGTCGCTCTGACCCGCCTCCCTGCAATGCTTCTCCAGCCGCTTGAACAATTCATGATCGTAATACCGGCTGCAAAGCTCGACGATCGGACCATCCGTCGGCCTTATGGCTGTGACGCCCCCCGTCTCCTTGTCGATCGTGGCGACGCGGATATCGGACGGCAGGAGCATACCCTCGGTTACTTGCCAATTGCCGAAGCTCTTTCCGGCAAGCCTCTGGCCTGCTTCCGTCACCCGCTCGACCAGCGCATCGTGCGCCTGCACCGTCGAGACGTAGTGGTGGATATGCAGCGTGTACTGGTCCGACAGCGGGAAGGCCTCACCTGCGCCAACGAGCCTTTCCTTCGCGTTCTGCACGATGCTCTCGAACTTGTGAAGCTTGCCTTTGGGTTTGCCGTCTGGAAACCGGATGAAGGTCGTTCCCGACGCCGTGAAGTCGTCGATGAGGTAGACGTCGTCGAAGCGGGCGTCATCGCCGAGTTCCTTCATCAGGTCCTCCGCGAGACTCTTCCACTTCTCATCGTCGACGTTCATCATGGGGATGACCTGCTCCTGCGACAGTCGGCCCGCGTTGGCCCGGCGCAGCACATCGATCCGGCTTCCGTCGCTCAGACCCACGAAGAGGCAGCGGCGGAGGCGTCGACCGAAGGCCGCTGCCGTTTCCATTGTCTGCCAAACCTCGTAGGGCTTGATCCCGAACTCCTCGGCAACCGAGACCCGCAGGTATGGGAAGACCACTTCAGGGATAAACGTCTCGATGACCCGCTGCATTTCGAGGCCGGAGATGTAGACAAGCCTCTCCTTGACAAACGAGTAGGCAGCCGACCTGTCAGCTTCGTCGAATTGCCTGAGCCAGGACACCAGACTTTCCAGAAAGCGCACTCCGGCCCTAAAGTCGGAATACCCGTCGTATTTCATCGAAGAGATGAGCCGGAGCCAGGCGTATTCTCGAGTGGCCTCCTCGTTCTCCCACTTCATGACGTCGGCGATGAGTTCGAGCGCGAGGACGTTCAACATGTGAGCGGTGCCCCCACTCGACATGATGCCATCAGAATATTCGGACAAATTTCTTCACGCACTGCGGCGCTATACGACGGCAAACGGAAGCAGCCAATCGCTCAGACGTTTGGAAACACAAGAATCTTGTCCGCTCCTGAGATGTAACCATTTTCAATGTCCAGGCAAACTGGCACAGGTCTTCTCGATGACGAGGCTGGGGCTTGCCAGACGTAATGACCGGTTTGGTCGAAGATCGCTGTAGACGCGTCTTAGACCCGGCACTCGCGCAATCCGCGCGACACGGTCGTGAAGAAGACCTTCCGTTCGAACAGACAGGTGCGCGATGAGTGACGATGCCGACGATGATCCAGCGGACCGTTACGACAATGGCTTTGACGAACCGGACTTTGATGAGCCGATCGCAGACCCCGCCATCAGGGCCGGATACCGCGAGGCGCTCGGCAGGTTCATCATGGCCCACAACGAAGTGGACTTCTGGATGACTGGAATTCTGTCGAAGGCGGTCAGGATGATCGCGCCGGACGGCAGCCTTGCAAACCTTGCGCTGGGCGACTTCGCAACTAGAGCCACGAATCTGCAGCTGCTGATGCACACCGCACCCCATCTCGCTCTGGGGAACGTGGGCGACGGGCGGCTCCACGAACTGAACGGCACCCGGAACGTGCTGGCGCACAGCCACTTCGACCAAGACCCTTGGGACGGGACCTTCGAGATCGTGAAGGCGCGGCACCGTACCCTCTCCGAGAAGCGCCTCAACAACCTTAACGCTGAAAGCATCAACAAAGGCGCCGAGGAGCTCGAGCGGATCGCGTCCCACATGTCAGCGGTGTTCGACTTCATCGACCACCCGGTGCCGTCGGAATACCTGACGCAATGGCCCATCGTGCTCAAAAGCCGAGAACTGTGGGAGATGATGGTCGAGGAGGCGGCAAAGGAGAAAACATCGGATGGGTCGGCCACGCCGGAACAATCCTGACGCCGGACGACGTCGTCATCGTTCAAGGAACAGCTCGAGCCCCTGCATGTCGTCAAGGCTGATCGCCTTCTGGACGAAGGCGTCTGTCTCCTTGATCGACCGATCAACAAGGTCCACAAGACGGAGACGATTGCAGTTCTGGGCTGGCGTCAAACTCTCCACAGCAGCGAGAACATCATCGCCTGACATTCCCCTCAGCCATGTCAGGCACGCGCCGAGCAGGCCCACCACGACATCGGCGAGCTGCACTCCGGGTTCGGACTTGGAATCGGCGAACCGGTAGAGATCGAGCGGCTGACCCGCATCCACGAAGCGGTAACCTTCCAGAACCCTGCTGACCCTATCCTCCCTGTCTAGGACGTGTCGGCTGTCCTTGAACAGGCACAGGCGGTGCGTGAACATGGAAGCGAAGTCCCGCATGATCAGGCCGGGAGTGTCGCCGAGCAGAGGCAGGGACGAGAGGGCCCTGCCCGATTGGAGGACTCCCTTGAGCATCATCAGGTTGAAGTGAGGCATAAGATCGTCGCCCTCCTCCACGAGGCTGATCAGCTCGCGGAGAAACCCCTTGACGTCGCCATCCGCCAGCGCGGGATAGGAATGGCGGCGCAGCATCGCCTGCGTCGCACCCAGATTGCGGCGGAGGACGCGGTAGAGGTCATTCTTCAGGATTAATCGGCCACCTAGGTCGAAGAATCCGATTTCAGGCATCGAATCGATAATGTCGACGTAAGAAAAGTAGACCGGGTCAAGCGCGATGAAATGGAGCAGGTAGCCCTCGTGCGCGATCCAGTCGAGGAATACGCCAAGCTTCCTCGAACCCAGCATGGTTCCGAATTCGCCTTTGGCGACCATTGCGCACTTCAGTTCCGGCGCATTGGGCTGGATGCCCATTAAGCGCCTTAACTCCGCGAGGTTGATCGGCCCCTCCTCCTGCGGACGGACGACGCCGCCAAGGACGAAAGGGCGGGGATCAGGAACGTTGAAACCCTTGTCCGTCAGGTAGACTAGTCGATGGTTGTTGGTCTCGTCGTAGTAGAAGGTGCGGGGGATATCGGTGGCGGACAGGCCATAGAGCAAAATCGCTGGATCGCGTTGCTCGTTCACGTCGATGTCGATACGCCCTGACATACACGATACTTACAGGTTGCCGACGGAGGGGGCGAGCGGCCTTTTGCCGAAGGGACCGCACGGTGCAGCCTGATGAACAGGGGGCAGGTTTGAGGGCGTCGTACTAAGCGTTCGAATGTCAGCTCTGTCAGCGGATGCGGCCGAGATCATAAGGCACAAGCCAACGGCAAGTTTCGGCATAACGGGACATTCCTAGTCGCGGCGACGCCCAGCAGGAACGTCCGAGGTCCGGCAGCCTTGCCGACTGAACTCTTTGTGTTGTTTGGCGCGATCGCCAGTCCAACTGTGTCGACCGTGATGAGAGGGAAATGTGCGATTGATCGGCACGGAAGCCGACGGCAGGTCTCCATCATCTCATTCCTGCGGTGAAGGCGCAGTCATTGACCCGATGGTTTCAATCTCCGCGATGCGCTGAAACTCAGACAGATATTCCTGCCGATGGTTCGAGAGCCAGCGAACGACCCGGGCGTTGCTAAGCAGCTTCGCGACATAGCCGCGCGCGAAGGTCAGGTGGAGATTGTCGATTCCGTAGCTGTCCTCGACTGATTTCACCTGCGTCTGGAGAGTGGCGAGCTCCCGCTCCATCCGGGAAATCTGCTGGCTGGTCGGACCCGTGAGGTCATTCTTCCGCGCCTTCTTCGCTGGCGCGGCCAGCTGATCCTCTGGCGTGGCCGCGAGGAGCGCGCGTGCGAAGATCAGTGAGTAATTGTTCTGTCCGATCATCAGGTCCGCCGCCCCGATCTGGCGCATCGGCGACATGCGGCGCAGCATGTCGAACACCCGCATCGAACAATTGGTGTCCTTGAGCATGTCGGCAGTCTCTTCACAGATGCCATCGAGCAGGCGGAACCTCGCACGGATTGATCCTACCTCCAGGCCGAGCGCGTCGGCGATCACCGCCTCGGTGACACCGCGCTCGATGGCGCGCACGATCATCCGGTGCTCCTGGATAGGCGGCAGGCGATTGACGCGCTTGTTGTAGGTGTATGTCTCGTCATCATTGGCGACGAGACACTCGACCGTTTCGATGCCGAGCTGCTTGAGCACCTCGATGCGCAAATGGCCGTCGAGGAGGAAGTATTGCTCTGAATTCTTCGGGTTGGGGACGACGGCAGGGGCTTCGACCAAGCCGATCGCTTTGATCGAGCTCACAATCTGGGCATATTTGCGGCTTTCCCGCACGCCCTCTCGCAATGTCTTCAGGGGTACAATCTGGTCGATGCGCACTGTTACAGACTGGCGCTCGAAGCCTAGCCGGACACGATTGTCGGAGCCGGGATCTGCGGGCGGGCGCTCTGCTGATGGCCAGTCAGTCATCGACTTCGCCCGCGATCCGCATGGCCAGCGCCCGGGGCATCGTCTCGAGCCCTTCGGCCTTCAGCAGGGTCAGAAATCCATCGTCGGTCAGCAAATCCTTGATCGCCTCGACGATGAAGAGAAGGCGGGTCTGCGTGAAGTCGGACTTCTTTACGAGCAGACGCTGCTTTTCGGCCTCGCGCTGATAGACCTGCATAAGGTCGCCGGCCGTCAGCTTGCGATTGGTACCTTTCCTGCCAAACTTTCCTGACGTCATAGACTTGCTGCGTCCGCGCATCCGGAGATCAAGAAGTCTGCGAACCGATGCCAGCTTCTTGCCGCGCACCTCCACCCAAGCGTCGCC
>NCJP01000074.1 GCA_002278985.1 Erythrobacter sp. 34-65-8 | reverse complement strand
CACGGGTACGGATAATAGCTCGTTCGCTTACCTTCTCGCCCGTAGCGGGATTAGTGCGGGTCAGGGTAACCCGGTTCCCCAGCGTGCCATCAACCAGCGCAGCCGGAGAGAGCAGCGCGGAATTGCGGTTCTTCTCGATCGTACCGCCAGGCAGGCCCGTAACAATAGCGCTGACCGCAACCATTCCTTCGGCCACGCCATCAAAACGAATACGCGATTCTCCCGCTGGCAGAGTCACGCTGCGGGTTTCGCTGATTATTGCGAAACCTTCCGGCCAGTCGGGATCCAGACGCTCGCCCTCGCTTCGTCCGGGAGCGCGATAGACCGTAACGGACAGCTTTTGTGGCACCGAAGCCGTCACAACTTCGCGCGCAGCAAGCGGTGAAGTGCACGCCAGCATGCCAAGCATGCCCACTGCGAAAAGCGCGCGCACTGGCCTGCTCAATGACGCGTTGCGAAGGTTACGCGGAATTCGCGTTCGCTATTGGCCGCGACCGGCACAACCCATTTGCGCCGATCCGTGTTGATCTGTGTGCCTGGCAGATCTTCACTCACAATGCGAAAATCGCGGCTCCACCAGCCCTGATCAAGCCCGGCCTGGACTAGGTCTATCTCGACCGCGCTGTTCTTGGCATTAGTCAGCCGGTAGACCATGGTCGTCTGCCAAAAGGTCTCGGGTCGCTCTTCATCGATCCTGCGTGTTTCCTCGCCATTTTCATAGACCACATAACGCGCAGTTGCGCGCCACTGGCCATCGCTGATCTGTTCGCGTTTCTCCACCGCCGCCTCGACGAAAATATCGAACGCATCGCCCGTGCGAAGCGACAATTCGCTGCCCATCGGCATGTGGCCTATGCGGTTCTCTCCGATGAATTGAGGGGTGCCCTTGCTGTCGCGCTGATAAAACCGCACGGTTCCCGCGGGAAGAGCATCCCCGAGCCCGCCCTTGGCAGAAGATGAAAACGCAATCTCGCTGCTCACATTGACGGGGCGGCCATCATTGCTCAGCCAACCCACGGCCCGCCGATAGGTCTTATCCGCCTTGACGCCTTGCACATCGAGAAAACTGACCTGTTTGGTTTGACGGTTGGCAATCGTGGTCCGTCCGGCAATCGGGTAGAGGTAAAAATCGCCCACCTGTTCGCGATTGGCGGACTGAGTCCCTGCCCGCACCATATTCCTGTTGGGCGAACGTGACCCCCCATCGGTATTGCCTGCGACCAGCAATGTTTGCGCATCGTGGAAAGTAGTGCCGGTGGTATTGGTCAGCGTAACCCAACCCTGCATGTCGATGATGCCCAGCCCCTCATCATAAAGCGCGACATAATCGGCATCCCATCCCAACCCTGGGGTCAAATAGCGGATCGCTGCGTTTCGGGGGCCCGCCTGGTCGCTCTGCAAATTTACCGACAGCGTCGGCCGTGCGCGCAAATTGGGCGGGACCTGGTCAAACAGAACGCGGACAGGTAACCCGTCGTCACGCAGCACTTCGATCCGGTTGCCGACCTGGATTACTACCCCGCCCGCTGTAGAAAGTACGGTAGCTCGTTCACGCGTTTCTGCACCGGTTGCGGGGTTGGTGCGCAGCAGGGTGACGGTCTGCCCGATCGCCTTTTCCATCATCTTGGTGGGCGTCAGCAGGTCGAAGTCGAAGTTCTGTTCCGCAATGGTCGTGTCATCGGCGAAGAAGCTGAGCGTCTCGGGCCGGATCTGGGCCGACACGTCGGGAAATTCGATCCGGCTGCGCCCCTGCGCGATGGCCAGCTGGCGCACGTCCTGCACCAGTGCCTGCCCGTTGTTGTAGATGGTAACCGCCACATCGCCCTGAGACGTCTGGGAGGAACCGGGATCGGGATCGGCGGCGGAACGGGACTGGGATTGGGCCTGCCCCGCTCCCGCTGCTGCAACCGTCAGCAGGGCCAGCCCGGCCAGTCTGCGTTTCCCCAAGCCGAACCGCACCATCTGTTCCTCCCCCTTAATCACCGGCTCATCTTGTCAGACCAGCCAGGTTTATCCCGGATGAACCTTGCCCCGGGTCATTTCCTCCCGCCGGCCATGACCATGGCCACGGTGTCACCAATCTGCTGCACGTTGAACGGTTTGGCCAGGAAATGCATGTTTTCCATATCGATCTCGTCCCGCAGCTGCTCTTCGGCATAGCCTGACATGAACAGGATCGGCATGGCCGGATGGAGCTTGCGGATGGCCTTGGCCATGGCCGGCCCGTCCATTCCGGGCATGACGACATCCGACACCACCAGATCGAACGAACCGCCGCCCGCCACCGCCGCCAGGCCTTCCTCGCCATCCGGGGCCGTGGTCACACTGAAGCCCGCCCGGGTCAGCGCCCGTTCGGCCACGGCGCGGACCATATCCTCGTCTTCCACTAGCAGGATGCGGCCGCCGCCCGCCCAGTCCGAAGCGGGGCGTTCTGCCGGCCTGGCCGGGGCCGCCGGCATGGCCCCGCGATGGACCGGGAAATAGATCGTGAAGCGCGCGCCTTCGGCCGTGCCGCCCTGACCCGCCACATTGTCGGCAAAGATGAAGCCGCCCGATTGCTTGATGATGCCATAGACAGTCGAAAGGCCCAGCCCGGTGCCGCCCATGGAGCCGCCCTTGCCCTGTTCTTTGGTGGAAAAGAACGGCTCGAAGATCTTGCCCAGCACTTCAGGGGGGATGCCGCCGCCGTTATCCTGCACCACCAGCACGGTGTAATCGTCAGCCGGCAGGATATCGCTCGCCAGCTTGCGCACATCGGCTGAACTGACCCGGCGGGTGGAGAGCGTCACCCGGCCCTTGCCATCCTTGCGGGACTGGATCGCATCGCGCGCGTTGACCGCCAGGTTAACGATCACCTGTTCCAGTTGCTGCGGGTCCGCCCGGACCGGGCCGAGCGCGCGATCGTGCCGCACGCGGAACTCGATCTTCTCGCCGAGCAGCCGCTTGAGCAGCTGGGTGACTTCGCTGACCACGTCGGGCAGTTGCAGCACTTGCGGCCGCAGGGTCTGCTGGCGGCTGAAAGCCAGCAATTGCCGGGTCAGGCTGGCCGCGCGGTTGCTGTTGGCGCGGATCTGCTGGATGTCGTCATAATCGCTGTCCCCCGGCGTGTGGCGCAGCAGCATGAGATCGCAATAGCCCAGGATGGCCGTCAGCACGTTGTTGAAATCGTGCGCCACCCCGCCTGCCAGCTGGCCGACCGCCTGCATCTTGGTGGCCTGGGCGACCTGCCGCTTGAGCCGGGTCTCCTCGCTTGAATCTACCAGGCTGAGCAGCACGGCCGCCTCGCCCAGCCCGCGCACCCCGGCGATGCCGAGCGAGACCGGTTCTTCCGGGTTGCTCCGCAGCCGCACCGCCACATCGCCACTCGCCGCCGCGCCCTTGCCATAGCGCCGCACGGCATCGGCCAGCGCGCTCTTGTCTTCACGCACCACCAGATCCGACGGGTATTGCGGCAGGCTGCGCCCTTCCGCCCCCGCCGCGCGCAGGAAGGGCGGGTTGGCGAACAGGAAGCGGCCGTCACGGTCAGTCATGGCGAGGCCCAGCGGCAGAGCACCGAGCAGCGATTCAAGCTGCGGCGTCCCGGCCTGCGCCCCCCCGTCCCAGCCGCCGAGGCCGACACCGCTGTCAACCAGCAGCATCAGCGAAGGGGATTCATCAGCGGGCGCGCCCCGTTTTTCGTCCGGCCGGTTGAGCGGAACCTGCAGCAAGGTCTGCGGCGCACCCCGGCGCCCCTCGCGGGCAAAGAAGATCCGGTCCCGGTCGTCGGTCCGCAACTGGGTGACGAACTCCTGCCCGGCCAGAGTGGCTGCTGCATCGCCGGCCGCCCGTTCGGCGAAACCGGGGGTTACGGCGCGGATCATGCCGTCAGGCATGACCAGTGCAGCCTCGATCCCGGAGCGCGAGAGCAGCGCGCCGAACAGCCCGGTCAGCCAGCCGCCCACGGTTTCGGGGAGGTTCTCTTCCACCAGCGCCTCGAACCGCCAGACCAGGTGGTCCTCGCCCCGTCCGGCGCGGGCGGCGCGGGCGCGCCACACGCCTTTGCCGGTGTTGCTTTCCAGCCGCTCCGCCTTGCCAGTGCCGTCACGCCAGGCTTCCCGCGCGGCGCGGGCCAGGGCTTCGAGGGAAGCGCGGTCCAACGGCAGGTTGGGCGGCGCATGGCCGATCCCGAACCAGCTCTGATAGGCGGCATTGGCGCAGACCAGCCGGTTGGCCCGGTCAGTAATCGCCATCGCGACGCCCTCGTTCTCGATCGCCTGCACGGTCACCGACCAGTCCGGCTGGGCCGGGGCTTCGCCCTGATGCGCAGGCAGGAACCGCGCCGCCATGGCGGCGGCTGCGCCCACTACCGCCAGCGCACCGGCATAGGCCAGGGCGACCACGGCGCTCTCGCTCATCCACCACAGCAGCGCCGCCGTCAGCAACAGCGCGGCACCGACCACGGCCAGCGGCAGGGCAGCGCGCGGCTCCGTCTCCTGCCCGATCATTCCGATCCCGCTTTCAGTCGCGCGTCGAGCGATGCCTCCATCCGCTTCAGGCGGCGGGTCCACTTGCCCGAGACAATCACCCGCCAGCCGACGCTGGCCAGCACGTAGCCGATCGAGGCAGACAGCACCGCCAGCACGATGAAGCCGAACGCGGTCACCCCCGCCACCTCGACCGCCTCGAACACCATCGACCAGCCGCCGTGGACCATCACGTCATTCAGCACCTCGGTCGTCGCCGCATCCACCTTGAGCACGAACGCGCCCACCTTGTTGGCCACGATCAGCCAGAACGGCAGGGTGAAAGGGTTGGTGATGAAGGTGCTAAGGGCTGAGAGCGGCACGTTGGCGCGGGTCGGCAGGGCGAGGAAGGCGGCGAGGAAGATCTGCCCCACCGGGATGATGAACGCCGCGAACAGCCCCAGCGCAATCCCCCGCGGCACCGAGCGGCGGGTGAAGCGCCACAGCTCCGGGCTGAGGAAGCGGTGGGCGATCGGGCGCAGGTACTTGTTCTGCGCCATGGCCTCGCGCGAGGGCATGTGCTTGCGGATCAGGTCGGCCAGGAAGGTCTTGGATCGCGGGCTGGTCATAAGCCCGGACTACCCTGCAATGCGGACCATGAGCGCATCGTGAACTACCCGCGATCGCGCATGATGCGCGCCTTGTCGCGCGCCCAGTCGCGGTCCTTCATGTATTCGCGCTTGTCCTGCGCCTGCCGCCCCTTGGCCAGCGCCAGCTCGACCTTGGCCCGCCCGCGCCCGTTGAAATAGACGCTCAGCGGCACCAGCGTCATCCCCTTGCGCTCCACCGCGCCCATGAGCTTGGCGATCTCGCGCTCGTGGAGCAGCAGCTTGCGGGGGCGGCGCGGTTCATGGTTGAAGCGGTTGCCGTGGCTGAATTCGGGGATGTTGGCGTTGATCAGCCAGGCCTCGCCATTGCGGATCTCGGCATAGCTTTCGGCGATGCTCGCCTCGCCCGCGCGCAGCGCCTTGACCTCGGTCCCCTGCAGCATCAGCCCGGCCTCGAACTTCGCCTCGACCGCATAGTCGAACCGCGCGCGCCGGTTCTCGGCGACGGTTTTCTGCTTGTCGAACGTCTCGGGTTTGGGGCGGGCCATGCTGCGCCGCCATGTAGGGCCTCGCGCCGCGCAAGGGAAGGCCCGCCGCCCCGCCCGGGCAATTTACTGCGGCGCGATTTTCCTACAGCCCCCCACCTGTGCTTTACGCTGGCGGATGGACGACAAGCAGACGCAACCGCCCGCAGGGCGGCAAGGCCAAGTGGCCGCCCGCAGCGATGATGCCGCAGGCATCGTGAGCGAGGACACCGCGCCCGCGGAGGCGGGTGCGCAAACAAGGGGGCTCCCCGCCTTCACCCCGGTCCCCCGCGCGAAAGACCGCTCCAACGGCTGGAAGCCGCAGGTGCAGCAGGCCTTCATCGAGGCGCTGGCCGACACCGGCAGCGTCCGCGCCGCCTGCCGCCGCGTCGGGCGCAGCGAGCACGGCGCCTACCAGCTGCGCCGCCACCCCGAAGCGGCCGGCTTCCGCGCGGCGTGGCAGGCCGCGCTCGACCACGGCATTGCCCGGATCGAGGACGTGGCGATGGACCGTGCGCTGAACGGGGTGGAGGTGCCGGTCTATTCCTACGGCAAGCTGCTCGGCAGCCGCACGGTCTACAACGACCGGCTGCTGATGTTCCTCCTGCGCAACCGCGCGCCGGAACGGTTCGCGGACGGCCGCGCCCGGGCCCTGAACGCGCTCGACAAGCTGGAGCTCGCCCGCCTCAAGAAGCAGTGGCGCGCCGAGTGGGAGGCCGAATCCGCGGCCGAGGAACAGGAAGTCTTCGATTCGATCGACGCGCTGATCGACGAGATGCGCAGCCGCACGCATCGGCCACGCAGCCCCCGCGCCCAGGCGGCCTACGACCACTACCTGGCGGTCCAGGCCCAGGACGAGGCCAGCGGCTATTGCGCGCTGACTGACCCGGACCACCCCGAAGGCGCCGCCCGGCTGGCCGACCTCGCCGCCCGCACCCCCCGCCTCGGCCGAGGACGACACCCCCTCAAGCCCCCCTCCGGGCTGGGGCCGCAAGCCCAAGCCAGCGCCGGAACCGGAGCCGTTCCCGCGCTGGCATTCGCCCAAGGATGAGGGGTGGGAATGAGGCAGTTCCTCTCCTGACCCTCTCCCCTTGTGGGGAGTCGCAGACGTGGCGCAGCCACAGCGGAGGGAGCGCCGCAGGCGCGGAAGGAGAGGGGGTCGGCGCTACGGCAATGCCGCACAATTCTCACTTGAAATATATACAGCAATGCCGTATACCTTGCGGATGAACGACGCGCCAATCCATACCGTGGTCGAAACCACGGCGTTCACGGCCCGGACCAAGGCGCTCGGGCTCACGGCTGATGAACTGGCTGCGGTCTATGACGTCTATGCAACGGCACCGCATTACGGGGCAGTTGTCCGCAAGACTGGCGGCCTGCGCAAGGGCCGCGTGGCAAAGGCGCATGGCGGCAAGAGCGGCGGCTATCGGGTTTTCAGCTTTTTCGCTGATCGCGAAAATCCGGTCTTCCTGCTCTGGCTGCTCGACAAGTCGGACGAGGACACACTGACCGACGAGCAGGCAAAGACATTCAAACAGCTGACAGCACTGTTGAAGAAGGAATTGCGGAAATGAAGGACGACGATTTCAAGGGCATTGTTGCCGGGCTGGAGGACGCCATTGCCTTCGTGCGGGGCGACACCACCAAGGGCCGCGTCGCCGCTGGCCCCGACGTGAAAGCCATCCGCGCCAAGACCAAACTCAGCCAGGCGAAATTCGCCGCCAAGCTGCGCGTGCCGGTCGGCACCGTGCGCGACTGGGAGCAACACCGCCGCTCGCCCGATGCGCCGGCGCGGACGCTGCTGGGGATGGTGGATGCAGACCCGAAGGCGGCGCTGGCTTTGATTGAGCGTGCGGTGGGCTAATTAGTATACTGTCCCCGGAATTCCCTGTCCCCGGAATTCCGGAATTCCCCTAAGCAGGCTGGTCCCCTCTCCCCTCGCGGGGAGTCGCAGACGTGGCGCAGCCTCAGAGGAGGGAGCGCCGCAGGCGTGGAC